>JBGTHE010000690.1:0-8528 GCA_041746335.1 Lysobacterales bacterium
ATTCGATCTCGCGCTTGTCGATGGTCTTCTGCCAGATGCGGCCGCGCAGCTCATTGATGAGTTCGTGCGGCGTGCCCGCACGCACCACGCGGCCACCGACGATCATGGCTGTGCGATGACACACATTGGTGACGTCATGCACGATATGCGTTGAGAGGATGACGACCGTGCTCTCGGCGATCTCCGACAAGAGGTTCAGGAAGCGATTGCTTTCTTCAGGATCGAGACCAGCTGTTGGCTCATCGACGATCACCAGTCGCGGCTGGCCGATCAGGGCCTGCGCTATGCCGAAGCGCTGGCGCATTCCGCCCGAGAAACCTGCCAGAGCCTTGTTGCGTACACCCCAAAGATTGACCTGATTGAGCAGTGTCTCAACTACGGTCTTGCGCTCGCCGCGTGCGGCAAAGCCCTTGAGCACGGCAATATGATCGAGCATTTCGTATGCAGAGACGCGCGGATAAACCCCGAAGTCCTGTGGTAAATAGCCGAGTGTGCGGCGTAATTCTTGCGGTTCTTTAAGCACATTAATGCTATCGAACTGGATTGCACCGGAGGTTGGCACCTGCAAGGTTGCGATACAACGCATCAGCGTCGACTTGCCCGCTCCGTTGGGGCCCAGCAGACCGAACATGCCGGGAGGCACTTCAAGCGAAACCGAATCCAGGGCACGCGTACCATTGGGGTAGGTATGGGAGACGTTGGTGATCTGCAGCATGTTAATCCTCTACGTTGTGCGTTCGCTTTATGGTTCGGTTGTTGTATGGGCGATCTGAGTGGGCGCTATTCTGCGGCCGCACTTGGCATCGGGACTTCTTCATGAGCGGGTATGTGGATCCGGCCGTCCTGCAGCATGAGCCGGCCGTTGACGAAGGCGGTCTGCACCTTTTTCAGCGCGTTAAAGTCCTCATCGGGATTACCGTCCACCACGATGATGTCGGCCAGTTTGCCGGTTTCAATGGTCCCAAGCCGATCGTCCATTTTCAGAATTTCTGCGCTGGTTTTAGTCGCTGAAACCAGCGCTTCGCTCTTGCTGAAGCCCACTTCCACATAGGAATTGAGCTCGTCGATATAGGCGGATGGCAGGTATTCGGTCCAGCCAATGATGAGGTCCAGTCCAACCCCGATCTTCACGCCAGCCCGGCGCATTTTGCCCAGCATCCCGAGAATGGTGGACTCGTTAAGTTCAAAGCGGCGCGAGGTGGATCCGAAATAGCCGCCGGAAGAGCGCATGATCATGCGATAGGGCACGAGAGTGGGCACCGAACCAATGCCCTGTTTGGCCATCAAAGCAATCGCCTCATCGGAGCGCGGCAGCGGGTGCTCAATGGAATCGACACCGGCCTTGATCGCCATGTCGATGTACTGCGTTTCAGCATCCACCGTGACGGGCAAACCCAGGTTATGTGCCTCATCCACTGCCGCATCGATCTCTGCTTGTGAGTATTCGCTGGCGAGTTTGATCAGGTCAGCGCCCTGGGCAAACTGGATGCGTACCGCCTGGCGCCATTCGTCCGGCCCGCTGGCGGTGCGTGCCATGGCCTGGGGGATGTTACCGTCGGACAGTGAACCTGCGTGTCCGCCGTATACCGTGATCAGCTGGCCCGCTGCAAAAACACGCGGACCGGCAATTTTCCCCTGAGCCTGCAATTTTTTAAGCACGAACGGTGCATCGCCGTGGGAAGCCACATCGCGAACACTGGTAACACCGGCTTGCAGGTAGATCTGCATTCGCGCCAGGCCGCGCATCACCGAGGCAGCTCCGCTGCGGCTCGCTTCGGTCAGGGTATAATCGAAATTGTCGACATAGGTCAGATGGGTATGCAAGTCCATCAGCCCCGGCATCACGGTCTTGCCGGTAACGTCATACACCACCGCACCCTCGGGAAAGCTGCGGTCCTGCGGTTCCAGTATGGCGGTGATGGACTTTCCTTCTACAACGATCGTGGCAGGTCGTGCATCCGCTCCCGTACCATCCCACAGGCGACCACCTACCAGAACAAACGAACCCTCGGGCGCATTATGTGCGGCCGGTACCGGAATCCGGAGTACGTCATCACTGGTGGGTACTGATTCCGGCAGCCACTCGCTGCGATCATAAATAGGCTGAACTTCCTGCCTTTTGTCCGGTGCAGCAACGGCTCCTGCGGAAACAATCGCGGTGAGCAACAACCCGGACAAGCATGCAAGCTTCATTCTCATCGTGGTTCCTTTCTTTGATTGCCTGACCCAACATTCCTGCAAAGGCAGGTAATGCAGAGGGTTTCGAGTCGTTGCCGAGCCACACCGATCGATCGGGATGGCTTAATTTTTATAATACGCGTGCTTTGCAGGTGTTTACCGCAACAGGGGAATAGTACGAAGGCAAGCTTCCTGGCGCCAACAAATAAAGGTAATTCATGCCATAAGCTACTGTAATGTACTTGTCACCACGGGTAGCAGGATGGCCGATGGCTGGGCCTTGTTGCGCAGGATGGTGACCTCTGCTTTGCGATAGTCCTCAGGCTCGGCATTGAAAATGTTCTCCACGTAGGTCTGCGGATTGCGGTCATACAAAGGAAACAGGGTCGACTGGATCTGCACCATGATGCGGTGGCCGGGCTGGAACACGTGGTTCACATTTGGCAACTCGAAGCGATACTGCTGAGCCTTGTTGGCCGGTATCGCGCTGGGATGCTCGAAGCTCTCACGATAGCGGCCGCGGAAAATGTCCATTGCAATCGGCAGCTGGTAGCCGCTGTTCTCGATTTTGATCGGGTCGGTGGCCGGATAGACGTCGATCAGCTTCACTACGAAGTCACCGTCCGTGCCGCTGGTCATGGCGCGAATGTCGGCGATCGGAATGCCCTGAACATGCACCGGTTCAGTCAGCACCTCAGATTCGTAGGTGAGCACATCAGGGCGCCCATCCACGAAGCGCTGGTCCCACACCAGCCACTTGCTCCAGGGGTCGTATGCGTTGCCCAGCGTTCCTGAGCCTGCGAAGTCACCAAAGGGGTCGACCACTGGCCGCGGCAGGAAAGGCACTGGTTTGGCCGGATCGCTGATGTAAGCATCACCCCCGCCAGTCTGCGAAGGTGCATCGAAGGACAAACCGAACTCCACATTCAGGTACAGCGGCTTCGATTTGGAAGCACATCCACTCTCGCAAACCTGTGGCCAATCCGGAAATTCCTCCCACCGCTTCGCGCCGGTGTTGTACACCGTTACACGTGCCAGATCGGGTGCCGGCCCATCCTTCAGATAATGATTGAGGAAGGGCATCAATATCTCTTGGCGATAGTAGAGGGCCGTATCTTCTGACCAGGCCATTGGCCCCAGAGACTCGCCCACACGATTAACCTGGATATGATTCCACGGCCCCAGCACCAGCCAGTTATTCGCATCAAAGCCCGCAGCCGCGAGCGCACGCCACGTTTGATTCGCACCCCACATGTCCTCCTGGTCCCACATACCCTGGGTCCACATGGTTGGCACGTCCGAGGGACTCGCGACCATCAGCTTGTCGACTGCCTGAGCCTGCCAGTAAGCGTCGTAGGCTGGATGCTCCAGTAAACGTGCAACCCAGGGCAATTTGTCGAGACCATGAGCGCGGATGTAGTCGCCAGTGGAGCCGGCACGCAGGAACTCTTCGTACTTGTCAAAAATCTCACTGTGCGTAACCGAGCCTTTGCCGCGCTGGCCGGTTTGCATCTGCACGAAACCCAACATCAGGTTGCGGAAAGCGCCGTAATGAAACCAGTCATCGCCCATCCACGCATCCATCAGCGGACCCTGTGGTACTGCTACCTTCAGCGCGGGGTGCGGCTCCAGCAATGCCATGGCGGTGGTGAATCCTTCATACGACGATCCGATCATGCCCACCCGCCCGTTGGACTCGGGCAGGTTGGTGACCAGCCATTCGACGGTATCCCACGCATCCGTGGTGTGATCAACCTCAGTGGGGTTCAGCGGACCGCGTGCTGGCATGATCAGGACGTAATTGCCCTCTGAGCCGTACTTGCCGCGGGAATCCTGATACACACGAATGTAGCCGGCTTTCACCACCAGTTCGTCGGACAGTGGCAATGTGCCAAGCAGTGAAGCGGAATTCGTGCGGGTTGTGCGTCCGGCAATATTGTAAGGAGAGCGATTCATAAGAATCGGCGCATCCGTCGCGCCCTTCGGAATGAAAATCTCGGTGTACAGTTTTACGCCGTCGCGCATCGGAATCATTTCGACGCGCTTGATAAAATCCTTTTCCGCGAGTACCGGCTGGTAGTCGGCCGGTACATCATTGAATTCAACCGCCTGCTCAGCAAACGAAACATTGACCAGGCTGATGGATGCAAGCAGTGCGAAGGACAGCAGCGAAGAACTGATCCGGTTTGCCATTACAACTGATTCTCCTGCTCCGCTTCTATCCAGGCGTCAACCTGGCGCTCCAGCATGGGCAGTGTCATCTGGCCGCTGCCCAGGAGGGTGTCGTGAAATCCTCGAATGTCGAAAGCCTCGCCCAGTTCAGCCTCCGCTTTGCTGCGCAGCTCCTGGATTTTCAACATTCCGATCATGTAGCCGGTGGCCTGTCCGGGATTTACGATGTAACGCTGCACTTCCGCGCGGATCTGCCCTTCGGCAGCGGGCGAGTTTTCCTTGAAATAGGCCACTGCCTGCTCTTCGGGCCAGCCTTTGAAGTGGAGCCCGGTATCAAGAACCAGCCGGATGTAGCGCCACAACTTGGTGGTGAGGCGACCAAAGTCGGAATATGGATCCTGGTAAGCCCCCATCTCTTTTGCCAGCTGTTCGCTGTAAAGCCCCCAACCCTCCTGGTTGGCGTTGTAATACACCTGGGTGCGGAATTTCGGCAGGTTGGTCATTTCCTGCGCAATCGAAAACTGCAGGTGATGGCCGAGACTGGCTTCATGATGGGCGATGACTTCCAGCTGCGGAATGGGCATGGCCCGCATATCGGAAAGGTGCGCATAGAAAACCCCGGGCCGAGAGCCGTCCGGCGAGGCCAACAGATAATGCTGCGGTGCGCCATCTTTCTCGCGGAAGGCTTCTACCCGTTTGACCACCACTTCCGCTTTGGGAAGTACGCCAAAATACTCGGGTAGTTTCTGCTGTATGAATTTGACATGCGCCGTCGCGGTATCGATATACGCCTGTCGCCCTTCGTCGGTGTTCGGAAAGTAAAACTGGTCGTCTTCACGAACGAAGGTGAAAAATTCCTGCAGCGTGCCTTCAAAGCCAACCTGCTCCTTGATCTCTTCCATTTCGGCATGAACGCTCACCACCCCGTCCAAACCGATCTGGTGCACCTGCTCCGCCGTCAGGTCCGTGGTAGTAGCATTTTCCAGCCGCTCGGCATAATAGGCTTTGCCGTTCGGATTTTTGCCAACCCCGGTAGCAAAGGCATCCGCGTTGGGCCGGTCCGTTTCGAACCACGCGATCAGTTGCTCGTATGCGGGTCCCCAGTGCTGCAGCAATGCCTCGCTGGCTGCAGCCTTGTATTGCTCAGCTTGCGCCTGATCGATTTTGCCCGCTGCAAGCAACGCATCCACCTTGGCCTGCGCGTCGATCCAGATGACGTTATTACCGTCGCCGCTGAAGGGAGCACCTGAGGCCAGCGCGCGCGCTTGCTGGATAACACCGTCATAGGAGACCTGGGGCGGGCGCGAACCAGCTGCCGCATTCAGTTTCGCCGTCTCGAGGACTTCCAGCAAGCCACGCGAAAGCTCCGCGATACGCGCGATATAAGCCTCCATGTCCGATGGATCATCCACCTTATGAATGGAAATCAGGAACTGGGCGAACGAGGTGTGCGGGGCGTAAAAGTGATTGATGACATAGGCGTTGCGGCGAAACTCGTCGGCCGCTATCGCTCGTTCATTCTTGTCGATCCACAGATCGTAAGAAAGCTGTGCATCTTTGCTCAGCTTAGACCGGTCGAACTCCGCTTTCAGTTCCTCGATGGACTCACGTTTCCAGGCAATCTTTTCATCCTGGGCCTGTTCCGAGAAAGACTCGATTTTGTCGTAGTCCTTCCGGTCACCCATGTACGACCGCGCCATCGGGCTGAAATCCAGTTCTTCTTCGTACTTTGCGTCGAACCAGGCGTTGATCCGCGCCGTTTCTGCAGCTACCTCGTCAGCCGCTGGTTCAGTGGATGCAACGGCTGGATCAGGGGATTGTGCTTGTGTCGCAGCGTCCTGCTTCGGGGCATCCTGCTCGCCACAGCCGGCAAGCAAACCCATTCCCATCAACAGTCCCATCAACATGATTACGTGGCTGCGCATTGGTACTCTCCTTTTAGATTTACTGATTATCGTCATTACTGTTTTGCGGAGGCGGCGGCATACTTGCGCATGATCTCGGCCAACAGATCTTCCGGCAATTCGGGGGCACGCAGGCTGTCTGCACCCACCATGGTATCGGCCGCAACCATGGCGTTGACTACCGCTTCTTCGGTCGCCTCTACTGTAGCCTTGAACAGCGGGCTGAGCAGATTGTTGGGATGCATCGCCACGCCAATATTGGTGACGTTTTCATCCACCATGCCGGCATTGGCGGTGGAAAATGCTATGAAAATATCGCCGGAACCGTCATTGCTGTGAGTGCCGAGACGCCCCAACCCCAGCGAGGGGCGTTTGGCCATGCGCTTCAACTGATGCGGCAACAAGGGCGCGTCCGTAGCAACCACCACAATGATTGAGCCGTCTCCACTGCGATGTTCGAACGGCTCAGAATTGGTGTCGTCGCAATACCCTATGCGGGCAGCAAACGGGTGCTCAGCCGAACGGTCTTCGAAGCAAACCTTCGGTGCGCTCTGCAGCTCTGGCACCGGAACACCGGCGATGGTCATCAGCTCCTGGCGTCTGCCATAGTTGCATTGCGCGAAGACGCCTACCGTATAAGTTTCGTCCCCCACGGTTACGAGCCGCGAAGATGTGCCATTGCCGCCCTTGAACCAGTTGCAGAGCATTCCTGTCCCGCCACCGACAGAGCCTTCCAGCACAGGACCGCCCGAAGCCGTATTCAATGATTCCAGCACATCCTCTTTGGTCAGGTGAAAACCGTTGATGTCATTGAGGAAACCGTCATAAGTCTCGGCCGCCACCGGCGCATGCCACAGGGCTGGCCAGCCCTGGTCTACCATCCATTCGACGGCCGCATCCCTCGCCACACCCACGCTGTGCGTATTGGTGATGAGTATCGGTCCGTCGAGCAACCCGCGTTCATCCAGCCAGGTCGTGCCGGTCATTTCACCGGAAGCATTGAGGGCGAACCAGCCTGCAAACACCGGCTCGATGGAATTCTTGCCGCGGGGAAGTATGGCCGTTACGCCCGTGCGCACTGGCCCTTTCCCGCGCACCAGTTTCCCCTCGCCCCTGATCAGTGTGGTCTGGCCAACCTCGACACCCGCCACATCGGTAATTGCGTTCAAGGGGCCAGGCTGGCCCTGAAACGGAACGCCCAGGTCACGTGCACGCGGTCGATTCTCGGCTGCTGCAATAGAACTACTGCATAAAACGATGATGCAGGCCAACAGCAGGGGTTTTCGTATGCTCATCGTGACTTGACTCCAATGAAAAGTTTTTCTGCGAGACGATTCAATCACATCAGTGAATGTACCGTTTTGCCACCCACCACCGTGCGAACAACCGGGATGTCTTTGAGCGTGTCCGGATCAACATCGTGCGGGTCCTTTTCAAGGATAGTGAAGTCTGCGTATTTGCCAACAGTAATCGAACCCTTCACGTTTTCTTCGTAGGAAGCGTAAGCGCCATTGATCGTACCGATGCGCAAAGCTTCGTCGACGGTGACTTTCTGATTCGGCCCCCAAACCCGGCCGCGGTAATCTTTCCGCGTTACCATGCTCTGCAGAGCCATCATCGGTTCGAACGGGCCGGGGTGGTAATCGGACGCACCGGGTACGGGGATGCCCGCATCAATAAAACTTTTGTGCGCAAACATCCACTGCACCTTGTCATCACCGTAGGCTTTCCACTTCTCGCCGTGGTAGTACACATAGGTCCAGAAGGGTGTCGGGATTGATCCGGTAGCTTTGATGCGCCGGACCAAGTCGGGATTGACCAGTGTGCAATGCTCAATGCGGTGCCGGCGATCCGGGTGGGGCCATTGTTTGAGCACTCTCTCGTAAGCACTGAGCACCATGTCGATTGCCACGTCCCCATTGGCGTGAATTCCAACTTGCCAGCCCTGTCTATGCGCCTCCTCCACCGACTCGTTAAGGTGTTTCTGGTCCATCACGAGGATGCCGTAATCATCGGGTTTGTCGACATACGGCGTGCTCATTCGCATCGTCCGTTCGGAGGCAGAGCCGTCCACCACCATCTTCACACCGCCGATCCTGAAAAATTCGTTGCCAAAACCAGTAGCAAGACCTGCATCGCGCATGCTTTCATAAGAAGGACCGTAGGTCATAACGTAAGCGCGATGCAGCAGCTCACCTTTCATATGCAGGTCGTAATAGGCACGGATCCTGACGTTTTCTGCGCCGGTGTCGTGAACGGTGGTGAGTCCAGCTG
>JBGTHE010000691.1:0-5749 GCA_041746335.1 Lysobacterales bacterium
AATTGGTGTGGATAGTGGCGGCGACGCGGTTCCAGGCCTACGGTGCGTAACGCTTCCAGCGCAGATTGGGCAGGATGTGGAGCTGCTGCCAGCTCCAGCGGCAACATCACATTTTCCAGTGCAGTAAGTGAAGGGATCAGATGGAAAGACTGGAAAACAAAACCCACCCGATCAGCGCGCAGAGCAGCCCGGCCATCTTCATCCAGCGCCGTAAGTTCGGTTCCATCCAGCCAGACTTGTCCCTGGCTGGGAACATCCAGCCCGGCCAACAGTCCCAGAAGGGTGGATTTACCGGCGCCGGATGCGCCAACGATGGCAATGGTTTCACCCCGCCCGATTTGCAGATCGGCCCGATCCAGTATGGTGAGAGGCCCCTCAGGGCTGGTAACCTGTTTGCTCAGTCCTTTGGCTTTCAACACAGGCTCACGAAAATCAGGAGTTCCCTCGGGCATGTTTTGTTCTTCCGGATTATTGTTAATGCTAGGTTCGCGTACGCTCAATGTCATTCACTTTTCCATGGTGAGCCTGGGACTAGCCTTGGGCCTGGCCTTGTCTGGGACCACACAGGCCGATGATAAATCCGTCATCCTGATTATGGGTGACAGTATCAGCGCTGCCTACAACATGGAACAGGCAGAATCCTGGCCAGCACTTTTGTCCACGCGTCTTGAACAAGATGGTTACGCCTATCGGGTTTTCAACTCCAGCATTACGGGCGACACCACCGAGGGTGGACTGAGCCGGTTACCCCGGCTGTTGGCAAGCCAGCAGCCAGCAGTAGTTATCATTGAACTCGGCGGTAATGATGGCTTACGTGGCCTGTCACTGGATGTGACCCGCAATAATCTGCGGCAAATGCTGACGCTCAGCAAACAGGCTGGAGCGCAGGTGGTACTAGCCGGGATCCAGCTACCGCCCAACTATGGCCTGACGTATACCGACCGTTTTGCGAAAATGTTTGTGGAGCTGGCCGAAGAACATTGCGCAGCCCTGATCCCTTTCATTCTGGAAGATATTGCTCTCAACCCCGAGCTGATGCAGGATGACGGCATTCATCCGAATGTGCAGGCGCAACCCGTGTTGCTGGATCTCGTATGGACGGCGCTGCAGCCTTTGCTGAAAAAATAAGAGATAAAGAAATAAGAGATGGGGAAATGAGTAAAGCAAACAATGGCCGCATGCTATTGGGCAGCCTGGCCTTGTTGGCAATGATCTGGGGTGTGTTGGGGTGGTTCGACCTCGATTCCCAGGCAGAAGCCGGATTCGATACGGACACCAAACAGCAGGTCATTGAAGTACAGCCAGACAGTGCGGCTGCTGAAGCCGGTTTGCTGCGCGGCGACCAGATTCTGAGCATAGCGGGCTTCGCTGCCGAGGATACTCGCTCGCTGGCTCTCCTGCCGCGCATGAAGCCGGGCGACAGACGGGTATTCACCGTCTCGCGTGATGGCGTTGAGCAGGAGATCGCAATTATTTATGCGCCCTTGACCCCCGCGAAACTGGCGTTGGAGCGGGCAGCAGCAGTGATTGGTTTTTGTTTTCTGTTGTTTCCCATGCTGGCGCTATTCCGGGTCTCCAATGCCGCTACCCGTATGCTCACCGTGATGGGCATTGGCTTGAGCATGGCTTTCCTGCACGGTCCCTTCGTCAGTGATGCAAGTATCCGCGCCATGACGGCTACCATCAGCACTTTGTTTATGCTGTTCGGCATTGCTGCCATGCTGCAATTTTTGCTGATGCTCCCGAACTGGCGGCCGTTTCTGGACAAGTCGTGGGCCAGGGTTGCGATTTACCTTCCCGCTTTCAGCTTGTGGCTGCTACTGGCCTGGCGATTGTTGTTCAATCCACCGGCCACTGCTGCGTTGAATATGCTGACGGGCCTGCTGGTAGGTATAGTGGTCGGAGCGTATCTGCTTTTGGCACTGTTCCGAATCCTGAGAAACTACAGCCAGACGGATAGCGAGCAGCGCGAAAGGCTGGGCTTGAACCTGATGTTGTGGGGGACCGTCATTGGCTTGCTGCCGGCCACCCTGGCTCTGTTGGTAACCACGTTTTCGCCGCATTCAGTATTGCCAGGACAGGATTATTACTTCATGTCCCTGGCACTGATACCGCTGACCTGGGCACGTTCGGCCAGCAGGTCGTAATCAGCTGATAAAAATCGTGGCGGGCTGTTCCAGGTAGCCTTTCAGGCACTGGATGATGGCAGCCGCGTCATAGCCGTCCACGAAGCGATGGTCAAAGGATGATGACAGGTTCATCATGCGCCGAACGACGATCTGGCCGTTCTCGACCATGGGCCGATCTACCGCCTTGTTGACGCCAATGATGGCAACTTCGGGCAGATTGATGATGGGCGTGGTGACAATACCGCCCAGCTTACCCAGGCTGGTAATGGTGATGGTCGAACCGCTCAGCTCCTCTCGTTTGGCAGAGTTGTCGCGGGCAGCAGCACTGACCCGTCGGATTTCCGCTGACAGGTCCTGTAAGCCGCGCGCCTCGGCGTGCCGCACTACTGGCACTTTCAGGCCATCATCCGTTTGGGTTGCAATACCCAGGTGCACCGCATGGTGCCGAATGATGACATTTCGCTCCTTGTCGTAATGCGCGTTGCACTGCGGAAATTCTGCCAGAGCACGCACCAGAGCCATGCCAATGAACGGCAGCAGGGTCAGAGAGTCTCCCCTGGATCCGGCCTTGCCGTTAAGAAATACGCGCAGGGATTCCAGTGCCGTGATGTCCACTTCTTCCACGTAGGAGATTTGCGGAATTTCGCGATTCGCCTGCTCCATACGTTCGGCAATCTTGCGGCGCAAACCGATGACTTTGATTTCGGTACTCCCCACGGCGCGCCGCAGACCACTGTTGTCTGCTGGTGAATTTGCTCGGGTCGGTGGAGCTGTAGAACCCTTTCGACTACAGAAAGCCTCGAAATCTTCTTTCAGTATGCGTCCACGTGGACCCGTACCGCTGATCCGGCTGAGATCAACCCCGGCTTCCCTGGCCATGCGCCGAATACTCGGTGACGTCCGAACTTTTTCATTGCTGGCAGGGGCTTCAGGAGGGCTGGAGGTTTCTGTTGGTTTCGGTTCCGCAATCTTTCCTGGGCTGGAAGACTTTTGTTTAGCCTGTTCTTCTTTCTTTGGACTGGCAGCCTCAGCTGCGTCGAGAAAGACCTCGCCAGCCGTTTCAAAAATAATCAGAGGCGCACCCACTGCGACCACATCGCCAATCTCACCAGCCAGTGATTTCACCTTGCCATGGACGGGCGACGACAGCTCAATAGCGGCTTTATCCGTCAGCATGGAGCAGATCGGATCTTCTTCTTTTACCGTGTCGCCGACCTTGACCATCCACTCGGCGATTTCGGACTCAACCGTACCTTCCCCCAGATCCGGCAGTTTGAAAATGAACTCGCTCATGCTGCCTCCATCACTTTGCGGATACCTGCAATCATGCGTTTCTGACCGGGGAAATACTGCCACTCAAAAGCGTGCGGGTAGGGCGTGTCCCATCCGGTAACACGCTCGATGGGAGCTTCCAGGGAATAAAAGCATTCATCCTGCACCGTCGCGACCAGCTCAGCACCATAGCCGCAGAAGCGGGTGGCCTCATGCGCCACCAAGCAACGGCCGGTTTTCTCCACCGAAGTTTTCAGAGTATCCACATCCAGCGGCATCAGTGTTCGGACATCGATGATCTCCGCACTCACTCCGCCAGCCTTTGCAGCGGCCTGCGCCACATGCACCAGCGTGCCATAAGTGATGATGGTCAATTCATCGCCTTCCTCGACCACGGCGGCTTTACCCAGCGGTACGTTGTAATACGCATCAGGAACTTCACCCATGGGGTGATTGGCCCAGGAAATGGCCGGTTTGTCCGGGTCGCCATCAAAGGGCCCGTTGTAAATGCGCTTGGGTTCAAAAAAGATCACCGGATCATTGGATTCGATGGCGCTGATCAGCAGCCCTTTGGCATCAAAGGGATTGGATGGCATGACGGTCTTGACGCCGGAGATATGGGTAAAGATGGCTTCCGGGCTCTGTGAGTGCGTCTGGCCTCCGCGGATACCGCCGCCGCAGGGTGTGCGGATGGTGACTGGCGAGTAGAAGGTGCCATCGCTGCGATAACGCAGACGCGCAAGCTCGCTGACCACCTGGTCGAAGCCGGGATAAATGTAATCGGCAAACTGTATTTCCGCCACCGGCCGCAGGCCGTTGATGCCCATGCCGATTGCAGCCGCAATGATGCCGCCCTCGGAAATCGGTGCATCAATCACGCGGTGCTCGCCGTACTTCTTTTGCAGACCTTCGGTGCAGCGGAACACGCCGCCGAAATACCCTACATCTTCACCCAATACGACAACGGATTTATCCAGGTCCAGCATCAGGTCCATGGCCGAGTTGAGCGCCTGTATCATGTTCATTTTGGCCATGATCAGAGCCCCTCAATCTTCAGCATCTCAGCTTGCTGCTTCTGCAGATGCGGCGGCATGGTTTCGAACACATCCTCGAACATTTCGTGCGGATCCAGGAAAGGACCCTCGGTCATGGTGCCGAAGCTACAGGCCTCCTTCCAGCAATCCATTACGTACTGCTTCATTTCTTCATCCAGGGCGACTTGTTGTTCCTCGGACCAAACGCCCAGGCTCGTCAGGTGGGTGGCCAGTCGTTTCAGCGGATCACCCAGCGGGAAGCTGGCCCATTCGTCCTTGGGACGATACTTGGAAGGATCATCGGAGGTGGAATGTGCGCCGCCGCGGTAGGTGACCTGTTCGATTAAAGTAGGGCCGCCGCCGCTGCGGGCGCGTTCGGCTGCCCAAAGGGTGGTTGCGTAGACTGCCAGCAAGTCGTTCCCATCCACCCGTATGCCCGGTATGCCAAGACCTAGTCCTCGCGCTGCAAACGGTCTTTGCGCACCACCGGCAACCCCTTGAAAGGTAGAAATGGCCCATTGGTTGTTTGTTACATTCAGAATCACTGGTGCTTGATAGATGGCGGCGAAACTGAGCGCGTGGTGGAAATCAGCCTCGGCAGTACTGCCGTCGCCAACCCAGGTGGCGGCAATATCGTCTTCGCCTTTGATGGCCGCGCCCATGGCCCAGCCCACGGCCTGCGGGTATTGCGTGGCCAGATTGCCTGAGATGGTGAAAATGCGACCTGCCGCATGCTGGTAAAAAATGGGCATCTGCCGACCGCGGCAGAAATCCCGGGTATTTGACAGGCAATTGCACATCATGTTGACCAGGCCGGTATCGCGCATGATGTACAGGCCTTGGTTGCGATAATGCGGGAACAGCATGTCGGTAGGGCGAAGTGCCAGTCCGGCACCGATGGAAACAGCCTCTTCACCCAGCGACTGCATGTAAAACGTGATTTTGCCTTGCCGCTGCATGCGTTGCATGCGGTCATCGTACTGCCTGACCAGTGTCATCAGCCGCAAGGCTTCCAGCAGGGTATCCTGACTCAGGCCCGGATTCCAGGGCCCCACCGCCTGATGATTCTCATCTAGGACGCGCACTAGCCCGGTTGCCAGATACTCGATGTCCGCGACCCGGGCATCAGTGCCCGGCTTGTCGACGATACCGGCCGGCATCAGGTTGAGATAGGCGAAATCAGGCTTTTCACCCGGGCGGGCTGAAGTATGCGGAATGTGCAGGGTGGATTTGCCACTCATGAATCATCGTCCTGTGTCAGAGGATTACTCCCCGTTATTTTAAAGATCTATTTTAAGGAAACTCAGTTGCCGC
>JBGTHE010000692.1:0-2002 GCA_041746335.1 Lysobacterales bacterium
GCGCGATTGCGCAAAGACTGAGCGCGCTGCATGAAGTCTTGCACCGAAACACCCTCACGCAGCTGATAAACAGGCGGGCGTATCAGAGGGTCCAGCCAGGGCAAACTGCTGAATTGGGTTTTCTCAATAAAACTGCCTACCGCAGGAGTGCCAAACAACAACAAGGCAACAAAACCGGCGATTACGGCCTGGCGGCGAATCCGGGCCTGACTCAAGTACTGTAAGTGCGCAAAAACCACCCACGCCAGTATCAGGATACGAGCCAACCATCTCAACCACCAGACCGCCTCATCCCAGTCAAGCGCAAAACCCAACATTGAAATCAGTTGCGAAACAGCAAATAGGCAGGCAACTCCCGTAAAGGCTATCGCGAGGTGGACCGGAAAATGAGATCGATGAGCCTGCACCCGATTCAACAACGCCCAGAATCCCGCCCAGGCGACGACTCCAATCATGGGATAGCTCATTTCTTCAGCGATCCCCAGCCAGCCGAGTCTGCCGGGGTCCTGTAGCAACTCGCTTGCGTACAGCGCCAGTAAAGCCAGAACAGCCAATCCCAGCAGCACCCAGGGATTGCCCAAACCAGACAACACGCCCAATCGTGACGTATCGCGCAAAGTCGGTTGCAGGTTTCCCAAACCGCTGTGAAAGCGCAGCTGGCTGTGGCCAAAATGCACTGTCATGCCATCGCTCAAGGACAACGACCCCAGCCGGTTTTTGCTGTGATTCAGGTAACTGCCATTCACGCTGCCCAGATCGCGCAACAGAACCTGGCCATCCTCCTGGCCCAACTGCAGGTGATGCGGACAAACATAAGGATCGCCCACCACCAGCTCATTGTCCACAGCCCGCCCTATCGTCAGGCGTGAACCATTCCACAAGTGTCTGTGCACCGGTTGTCCGCTACGATTCAGAATTTCAATGGTCGCCCGCAGCGCTGGCATCTCCTGGTCTGTATCGTTCATGGCAAATCGGATCGCCAGGAGATGGTGGTGACAAAGGCCTCGGATAACCGTACCAGGTTTTCCCAACTGAATCCCGCCAGCACCAGGGTGGACTGCAGTGCCCGATGATCATCGACCAGACTGGTCACATGCAGGTAGCCGTCATAAATTCCTGCCAGCTGTCGATAAGCACGAACACAGAAAGTGGATTTGAAATTAACCTCAGAATGGCTCACAAAGCCCGACTGGCAATGGTAACGGCTAACCGTTTCTTCATTCCCCTCCAAGCGTAACTGCGGGTAGTAGTTGCGTTGTTCCAGCTGGTGATAGAAACGCAAAGGGTGCAGTTGTTCCGCCGAAACCAGGTCGTGCTGGAAGCGAATTACGCCGGTGGTAAGGGCATCGGACAAAAAAATATCATCCTGACTCTGGCACTGATAGTAGACCTGCTTCAATGCATCCGAAGGGCTTTGAAGCGAGTTACCCCAGCAACTCATCCAGTTTGCCAGTTCACCTGCAACCCGAAATTCCTGTAGTTGGGTAATTCTCATATCAATGCTCAGCAGGCGACTGGCAATATCCTCCTGATTATCCTGAAGCTGCTGACTGATAGTCGCCTGCAGGCGCACATCGTCGATGGGTTCGGATTTGCTGTTCTGCAACAGTCTGCCGGCAAATTTCGCAGGCACCAGGAAACCGACCTGGTTGCCTGCCGTGGCCACATTGACACCAATCACAGCACCAGCCTGATTCAACACTGGCCCACCCGACATTCCCGGGTTGATCGAACCGGTAAAATGCATGCGCTCATACAATGACTTTTCCAGCAAGCCATTGTAAGTACCTTCAACTATGGTCAGGCCGATATCGTAGGGGAAACCCATGGAATAAAGGCGAGTACCCTGCCGTGGCGTTTGCTCTGCAATGGCCAATGGTGGGGGGTGCTGACCACTGCTTCGAAGCAACGCCAGGTCATGCACTACATCCACGTTGACGAGCTCGAGGCTGCCTTGCTCTCCATCTTCAGAAAGATACCGTGCTTCGTACTCGCCAGGATG
>JBGTHE010000693.1:0-7354 GCA_041746335.1 Lysobacterales bacterium
GCGCGGTTCCGGAGCATCGTTTGGCACGCGTACTTCCGAATACTCGGCAGCGGAGTTCCAGGATTACGGCGATCTCATTGCCTGGATCTCAAAGCAGCCCTGGTGTGATGGATTCATTGCAACGGAAGGCGGGTCCTACTCGGGCAATGCCGCCGAGCTGGCCACAGCCGCGGGTCAGGGCCTGGTAAAAGCAACCGTACCCCGTTTCACCGATTTCGATTCCTACCAATCCATCGCCTGCCCTGGCGGAATTCCCAACCTTGCCGTACTGCAGGTTTGGGGCGCCATGACCCATGCCCTTGACCAGGTCATGTCTGACAAATTGTCTCCTGCGCAAACCGATGAAGCCGAGCTGCCACGGCCGATGACGGTTGACGAAGACCATGACGGGACTTTGTTAAACGCGGCGCTGCGCGACCACCAAAACAACTTCAACATTTATGACGTGGCCTTGCACACGCAGCATGCAGACGACCGCATCGGTGGTGTGCCTTCACGGGAATCCACCAGCCTGTATGCGCACAAAGCCGAACTGGAATTGGCCAACACACCCCAGTTCGCGTGGGCCAGCTGGATGGATGCCGCTACCGCAGACGGCCTGATCTGCCGGTTCCTGACTTTTCCTGAATTGCCCATACGGGGTCGCATCGGAAGTTGGGCGCATCTTGGGCTGAACCCGGGAGATCCTTATCAAGTGCAGCCCGGTCTGAGCCTCGGGAACCTCGTGCGTGAGTGTGCCGATTACCTGGACGAGGTGCGTGCTGGTGGGCCGGAAGTGCTCAAACGTGAGATTCGCTACTACACGATGGGTGCAGACCTCTGGCAATCGACTTCGGTCTGGCCCCCGGAAGGCCTGCAGGACACCGAATGGTTTCTGGGGCCGGCGAGCACCTTGTCCATTCGCCCGAAGCCGGAAGAGAAGGGTGGTGACCTGTACCAAACCAGCGGCACCAGCACGGGCAACCAAAATCGCTGGCACACACAGCTTGGCGGTGGTGCGGTGTGCTACGGTGATCGCAGTGCAGCCGACGAGCATCTGCTTTGTTACGACTCCGAACCGCTGAGTGCTGACTTGGAAATTACTGGCAACCCGATGGTGGACCTGCACGTCAGTTTGGAACGCGCAGACGCCCCCGTGTTCGTTTATCTGGAAGTTATCTCACCGGATGGGACCGTGCGTCATCTCAGCGAGGGCATGCTGCGGGCAGCTCACCGGCGAGAGACCACGGGCACGGCTCCTTACACCGCACCCGGCCCGGTTCGGCGCTTTCACCGTGAGGACCTTCAGGCGGTTGAACCCGGCACTCCCGTGGCCCTGAAGTTCCGGCTGTTGCCCACCTCTGTCCGACTTCGTACCAACGATCGCCTCCGTCTGGCGATCGCGGGTCGCGATGCAGACACTTTCGCCTGCTATCCCGACGAGGCACCGCAAACTATCCGGGTGCATCGTTCTCCCCAACACGCCTCCTCGCTGATGCTGCCCATGCGCTGGCTTGCAGCCGAGCCCCAACCAGGTGAACCGATGCCATGAACGACAGCAGACTCTTCCCCCGCTTTCGCGGTATCGCACCGATTCGGGCGCAACGCGGTGAAGGCAGTTTTGTAATTGCCGACGACGGTCGACGCTATCTGGACGCTTGTGGAGGCGCAGCCATTTCCTGTCTCGGCCATAGCGAACATCGCGTGTCCGATGCGATTGCCCAGCAGGCCCGCACGCTGGCCTTTGCCCACCCCACTTTCTACACCACCGATGCATCGGAAGCACTGGCAAAGGAATTGTCTGAAGGCGCTCCCGGGTCACTGCACTACGTGCTGTTTGGCTGCGGCGGCTCAGAGCAGATTGATGGCACTTTGAAACTTGCGCGCCAGTATTTCGTTGAGAGGGGCGAGCCTGAACGGAAGCACTTTATTTCCCGTCGCCACGGTTTCCATGGCAACACCATCGGCTCGCTGGGGATGGGCGGACACGTTGCACGGCGCCAGCCCTATCTGCCGATGCTGGTGAACGGAATCCATGTCTCGCCCTGCTATGCTTACCGCCATCAAGGCGCAAATGAAACCGACGCCGAATACGCGGGCCGGCTGGCCGAGGAACTGGATCAGACCATCCGCGCGGTAGGACCCGAAACAATCATCGGCTTCGTTGCCGAAACGATTTCCGGTGCGGCGCTGGGCGCTGTTCCGCCGGTCCCCGGTTATTTTGCCAACATCCGCGAGGTGTGCGATCGCCATGGGATCCTTTTGATACTCGATGAAGTCATGTGTGGCATGGGTCGTTGCGGCACCCGCTTTGCCTGCGAACAGGAGGGAATCGCGCCTGACCTACTGGTGGTCGCCAAAGGTCTGGGTTCGGGCTATCAGCCCATCAGCGCAACCCTGGTCGCGAAAGAGATCGTCGAGACCATCATGGGTGGCAGCGGTTTCTTCCAGCACGGCCATTCCTACATGGCTCATCCGGTGGCCTGTGCTGCTGCGCTTGAGGTACAGCGAGTTATCCGTTCGGATCGCTTGCTGGATAACGTCAATCGCGCAGGCAAATCACTGCATGATGCGATGGTCGCGCGCTTCGGCGGCCATGAGCACGTGGGCGACATCCGTGGCCGTGGCCTGCTGTGGGGTATCGAACTGGTTGAACAGCGCGAAACGAAGAAGCCTTTTGATCCTGCCAGCAGGTTGTGGCTCAAAGTATTGATGGCGGGCCTGGACCATGGACTGATGTGCTATCCGACCGGTGGCACGGCGGATGGCATCGCGGGAGACCACATACTGATTGCGCCGCCATTCAATATCTCTGAAGCTGAAGTAGGAATGCTGGTCGACCGGCTTGAACTTGCGCTGCATGATGGCCTGCAGCGGGTCAACACGCCGATCGAGCAGTGCTTGCCAGCGAGCCGCTGGAGCGCGGCATGAACACCGTAAAGCATTATGGCTTTGTGGAGCTTTCTGTCTTCAGCGCTGCTGCAATTCCAACGGCGATGTTGCTGTCACCGGTCGGCGTAATTCTTCCGGCTTTCTACTCCAAGTACACCACCGCCACATTGGCAGCCATTGCAGCGGCATTGATGATCGGCCGTCTCACAGATGCTGTTCTTGACCCACTGGTGGGCTACCTGTCGGACATCACTCCGGGACGCTTCGGCAAGCGTAAGCCCTGGATGCTGGCGGGCAGCATCATCGCTGCAATCAGCGCCTTTTACCTGTTCAACCCGCCGGCCACTGCAACAGCGACGTATTACATGGTCGGCCTGCTCGCGATGTTCACCGGGTTCACGATGCTGGATATTCCACACCGGTCCTGGGGCAGTGAACTCAGCAATGACTACATGACCCGTTCCCGGGTGGCCACCTACATGGGTTTTGCGTCCACGTTGGGATTCGTATTGTTTCTGGGTCTGCCGCAACTTCCGATTTTCGAATCCCGCGATATCGTGCCATCGACACTGACAGTCATGGGCTGGATCATCATCGGTTTCATGCCGCTGGTCTGGCTGACCGTGTTCAAATCACGCGAGAGTCGCGTGATTGAGCGCTCATCCCCCAGCTTGCTGGCTTTGCTGCGCTCGGTTCGCGATAGCAAGCCATTCTGGTTCTATGTGGCAGCCTTCATTACAGCCGGCCTCGGCAACGGCATTCATCTGGTGCTGGTTTACCTGTTCCTCGATATTTATCTGCAGATCGGCAATGTGATCCTCACCTCGACATTGATCTATGTCCTGTCGCAACTCGCCGGATTGCCTGTCTGGCTGGCCATCTCCAAACGTATTGGCAAACATCGGGCCTGGGCCCTTGGCCAGTTCCTGTACGCCATTTTCCACGTTGTCGTCATATGGCTGCCACGGGGGCCGGACAGCTTTTACCCCTTCCTGGTCCTGACCGCACTTTCGGGCCTGGCCACCTCGGTGTTGATGTTCGCACCCATGGCGGTGCTGGGTGATGTGGTGGACTACGACATGTTCAAGACACGAGTCAATCGTTCCGGCGCTTTCTTTGCGCTGCAGACCATGATCATGAAAGCCAATTTCGCCATCGGTGGGGCCATTGGACTGTTCGCAGTTTCGCTGCTCGGGTTCAATCCCAAGGGCGGAAACAGCGATGAGGTGGTGTATTCGTTTCTCCTCTTCTTCGTCTTCGCGCCGCAAGTGCTGTCGGTGATCTCGTGCGTGATCATTGCGTTCTTCCCACTGGACCAAAGGCGACAGACCATCATCGCGCGAAAATTGAACCTTCTCAAAGCGCGTGGTGAAGTGCAGTGAAGTCAGCTATTAAAACCGAGCGCACAAGCCGGATGCCTCTACCTGTTAACGATAGTGAGATGGAAAATGCCTGACCAGAAACTTCACGACCACATTCAGGACTTGCTGAACGATGCTTTGCGGCACTCCGCATTCGGGCTCTCGCTCGGTTACGAATCGCCGCGAAGTGGTCGTAATATTCTGACCGCTGGCTGGGCTGATACCGAGCAGACCACTCCCATGAGCCGTGACAGTCTGTTTCAAGTGGGTAGCCTGACGAAAATGTATACAGCCGTTTGCATTCACCAACTGATCAAATCAGGCCGGTTGGATCTGGACGCACCGGTGAAAGAGCTTATCGAGGAATTCCCTGCAGGCATGGACGTGCGCGTGCGGCATTTGCTTACCCACACCAGTGGGATTGGCAATGCCAGCCGCTTGCTCGACCCGATCAATCATCCGGTAGACTTTGAACTTGATTTTGCGCAGCGCATGTTTCTCACCCAGGTTGCCCGTCCCGCCTTTCCGCCGGGCGAAGGATGGGAATACAACAATGCCGGATATTGGACGCTGGGCGAAATTATCAGCCGTGTCAGCGGCTCGTCATTCCGCGATTACCTGCAATCTCACGTGCTCGATCCACTGCGCCTGCACGATACTTTTGTCGGTTCGGCGTACAGCTTTCCGCTGGAGCGCATGGCGCGATCATTACACACCGATGTCAATGAGAAGGAAATTGAAACCACAGCACACCTGTGTCTTGCCGAGTCCGATGCAGCCGGTGATCTGGTCTCGGGCGTCGATGATGTTTTGACTTGGCTGAGGGCTCTGCATAATGCCGACGATTCCCTGGGAGTTTCACTCACCGAACTCGAAGCTCAAGAGGTGTCTTGCCGGGGAGATCGCTACACCAATGCCCTGGGCTATGCCTCCGGAGTGCAGCATTTCCAGGTCGGTGGCCGAACGTATTGGGGCCATGGCGGCGCCATGTGCGGCTACCTGAGTCTCGGCATCATCGACCCTGATTCAGGTCTTGGAATTTGCCTGCTGTCTAATCGCCACACGCGCGCAGGGCCTGACTGGGTGGCCTTGCAAGGTGTAGGATTTGCATTGGTCACCACCATTGCCTGCGTGCTGCACAGCCATGACATCTGAAACCTCATCACCCATCAACACCGAAGGCGAGGGCTCCCTGTTGCGATCCGATCGTTTATATATGATGCCGGTTCATTTCGGGCCGCACACCGGGCCAAGACAACGTCCCGACGGCGGTCGCTTCATCGATCACCCGCCGCAGCGTAAGCGACGGATTGCCGTACGTTTCGAAACCGAATCGGCGGCCCTGGCAGCTTTGCTTCCGCCTGGTTTCTCGCTCTGGAGTGATCCAGTGGTAACGATCGAGATGTCCGAGCTGCGCGACGTGGCCTGGCTGGCCGGCCGCGGCTACAACACCCTGGGGGTTGCGGTTCCTGCCGTGCACCAAAGCGACCGGGGCGACGTGCACGGCATGTTCTTGTCAGTGCTTTGGGAAAATCTCGCAGACCCCATCCTTACCGGACGCGAGCAATTGGGCTTCAACAAGATTTTCGCTGACATCAGCGACATTGAGGAGCGTGACGGCAGTTGCACGACCTCCGCATCATGGCTCGGGTTCGAGTTCTGTCGCCTGAACGTTCATCGCGGAAAGCTGCTCGATACCGGGAACGGCACGGCTCCACCGGCACTTCCAGGCAAAGGCCTGTTGCACTACAAATATATTCCCCGCACCGGAGGCGCCTGGGAGCAGGCCGATGCAGCCTACGCTACCCTCAGTCCGTGGCCGGCTGCCACACCAGATCAGGTGGGGACCATGCCTGGCCGGTTCTGGGCCGC
Source organism: Lysobacterales bacterium (assembly GCA_041746335.1). GTDB lineage: Bacteria > Pseudomonadota > Gammaproteobacteria > Xanthomonadales > SZUA-36 > JAWXBM01. Next base: position 6,105 of record JBGTHE010000693.1, read on the forward strand.
TGAAGGCGTTGCGACTTTCCAGCGGGCGCGCTGGGAAGATCTGCCGACACAGTTCCGCATCGTTAACGCCCTGGTCGACTTGCCCATCATTCGGTGGCTGCCTGGCCAGATCTCCGAAACGCTCAGTGCGGCTGACTATCGGGATCAACAAATTCTGTAAGCACCGCGAGGTAAGTTGCAGCGAAGTGGACGAGATCGAAGTTATGGGGTCAGAGTAAAGGGAGAGAGTAAAGGGACAGAGTAAACCCATTTTAGTTTTCACTCTGTCCCTTTACTCTGACCCCAGCATCAAGCCCCAGCCTCAGCCTTTGATATTGCTGGACATATCTACCATTTCGGTTTGCCCACCTGCCTGCATGATTTTCTCGACCTTGCGGGTGAAACTGGGGGGGCCATAACCCAGACATCGCATGCCGAGAACTTTGCCGTCCTTAAGTATCCGTTCGCTGAAGATCAGTGGGCGGCCATTCTTCTGCGCATAGGTTTTAAGCCAATTCAACGTGTGCTCAGGAATTTTTTCACCCACCGGCACGGCGTTGATGACCTTCTGGCCTTGCCAGTCGAACCACAGAATCACAATGGCGCCGCATTGGTTAGGACGCATCCAGGACGGTAACGGGCTGTGCCAGCGCACCCAGCCACAAACAAATTCCCGGCAAGGGTGTTTTGGCCGGGTTTCATAGATGGCACAGCCTCCGGGTGTGCTGTGGTGACAGGGATTACCAGGAGAAACTCTCCTCCCTTCAATCTCGGCTACCAGCCATCCGTCACAACATGCGGTACAGCTGCCGCATTGGCGACTGGATTCCAGCTTGGCTAACTGATCGTTGTTGATGGAACTGCTCACAGCGCCCATGGTAACCCGGTCACGCCAGTTTCACCCTGGCAACTTTACAATCCTACAATAGTCAACTGTATTCGACACTTTCCGGCTGCACCCTGCCGGTATGCATCCGGAATTCTGATAAGTTACCCCACAGTACACACGGAGCGGTCCATTTGAACCGGAAGAAAACCTTACTCATTTGCACGGTCATTCTTCTACTGGCTGCTGTAACAGTCGGCGCAGTTTTTATGACTGAGCCCACCGTACAGCGTTCCAGCGCCAGCAAGCAGACGGCCATGCTGGTGGAGGTGACGGGAGTCGAGCGGGGTAACTTCCGGCCGACCATAGTGGCCATGGGTACCGTGCGGGCAGAACAGGAAATCATGCTCAGCCCACGGGTGAGTGGTGAAATCATTTCCGTATC
>JBGTHE010000694.1:0-5179 GCA_041746335.1 Lysobacterales bacterium
TGATCAAAAGTCAGATGGGGACGATGTTTCTGGAGTTCCAGAGCTGGCTGTCCAAAGCCGGTGGCTGAAAGGCAACAATGCCAGAATCAGCGCCTCGGTATAAACGGACTGGCGGGTCATCAGGCCATGGGTCAGCAAACCAAAGGCCCCACCAGCCTGTTTGCTTTGCGAAGTGTCAAAGACACGGTCATTGGCATCGCCCAGTTCCAGGCCCTCCAGCAGAAGTCGTCTGACCGCGGGAGGCAAGGGCAGAGTCGTGGTGCGAGCCTGCCCAAGTTTGCCCGCGGCGTCACCAATCACCATCCAGGCGGAGGCAAAAGGCTCATGATCAATCCACTCGAGGCCCCCTTCAAGCCCGACCCAGAAATCGGCGTCCGGGTGTGCCTGCCGCGCATTGTTTACCCGGTTGGTGGCGCCCAGACGGGTTTCGGAATCAGAACCAGGCTGCTCGCTCACACCGGACTCAATATTTAGAGCAATAAATTGCAAGTCAGTTAGCGGGAATGTCGCCGCAAAAGCCGCTTTGCTGGCGGCTATCTTGACCGGGTTGTTGGAGCTGATGACGATGCGCATGATGGCAGACTCTAGTGGCCCGGAAAGGCCAAATCAATAGCAGTTGGCGGGGCCTTTCGCATTGCTGTGTCATGACTGCGGTATTACCATTGATGGTCAGTGAGTTTGGCTCTGGCCCCCCGCATGGCGCATGCACACTTTTAAGAATCATGCCATGATTAACAGGTCCATTCGCACCGATCGGGCTCAGTCTTCCCGTTGTGCTGCACAGGATAAATCCGATTAAATTTCAAGCCACCGGTTTAAAAATCGAAACGATTGGAACATAACCAACTGACCAGACTGGAGAATTTATGCTGGGATTGATGCAGGACTGGCCCTTGCTGGTCAGCAAAATGTTGGATCACGGCGCACTCAATCATGGTGAACGTGAAATGGTCACCCGTTCGGTTGAAGGGCCGATCCGTCGTTATACGCTTGTTGAGTTGCGCTTGCGGTCTTTGCGTGTGGCTCAGGCGCTGGACCGGGATGGGGTGAAGCTCGGAGACCGGATTGCCACCATGGCCTGGAATACCGACCGGCACGTAGAGGCCTGGTTCGGCATCATGGGCATAGGCGCCATCTGCCACACGCTGAACCCGCGCTTATTTGCTGATCAACTGGTCTACATTGTCAATCATGCTGAAGACCGCATGATATTCGTTGACCTCACCTTTGTGCCGATTCTGCAGGCAGTCGCCGACAAACTTCCCACAGTCGAGAAGTACATCATTCTGACCGATGCGGCACATATGCCTGCCACGACCCTGCGCAATGCCGTGGCCTACGAGGATTGGCTGGGAGCAGCCGATGGTGATTTCACCTGGAAATCGTTTGATGAGAATACCGCGGCCGCGCTGTGCTACACCTCAGGCACCACCGGCAACCCCAAAGGCGTGTTGTACTCACATCGAGGCAATGTCCTGCATGCGCTGATGGTCAACCAGCCGGATGTGCTGGGTCTGAGTTCGGCCGATTCCATATTGCCGGTAGTTCCGATGTTTCATGCCAATGCCTGGGCCATTACCTATGCTTCACCCGCTGCGGGTGTGAAAATGGTGTTACCTGGTGCGGGTATGGATGGTGCCAGTATTTATCAGTTGCTGGACACTGAACAGGTCACCGCTTCTGCCGCAGTCCCTACGGTCTGGATGGGTCTGCTGCAATACCTCAGGGAGCACAACTTAAAGCTGCCCTACCTGCAAAAAGTGCTGATTGGGGGCGCTGCCTGTCCGCCTTCCATGATCCGCACATTCGAGCTCGATTATGAAGTTGAAGTCATGCATGGCTGGGGTATGACGGAAATGTCCCCCATCGGTACGGTCGGTAAACTGAAGCATGCCTCCCAGGGCATGGATCGTGAAGCCCAATTGAAGCTGAAGGAAAAACAGGGTCGTGCGCCTTTCATGGTAGAAATGAAAATCGTCAATAGTGAAGGCGTGGAGCAACCACGGGATGGCAAGGCCTTTGGTCACCTGCTGGTTCGTGGGCCAAGTATTGCCAAGGCCTACTTCAAAATGGACAAAAGTGCAGTAGACAAAGAAGGCTGGTTTGATACTGGCGACATAGCCACCATTTGCCCCATGGGCTATATGCAGATTACTGATCGCGATAAGGATGTCATCAAATCCGGCGGTGAGTGGATCTCCTCAATCGATGTGGAAAATGTCGCGGTGGGTTGCCCCGGAATTGCTGAAGCAGCCGTCATTGGATTGCCTCATCCCAAGTGGAGTGAGCGCCCCTTGCTGATCGTCGTGAAGGGGAAGGACGCCACTGTCACAAAAGAACAAATTCTGGATTACCTGGATGGCAAGATTGCCAAATGGTGGATGCCGGATGATGTGGCTTTTGTGGATGAGATTCCGCATACCGCCACCGGCAAAATCAGCAAGCTGGAATTGCGCAAGCGCTTCGCGGATTACGCCTTGGCCTGAAGAAAAACTTTGAGGTTTTATGCAAGTCAGTCCCAAGTCAGGCTCCAGGTCAGGCCTCCAATCAGACTCTGAACCGGTTACCAACCTGGAACAGACCCTGGATGCCATAGTTGCTGAACATGCGGGCCAGATCGGCGCTCTGATGCCCATTTTGCACGCGGTGCAGGAAAAGTGGGGATTTGTACCCGAAACAGCCATTCCGATTCTAGCCAGCAGGCTGAATTTGTCTCGCGCGGAAGTACACGGGGTGGTGCATTTCTATCACGATTTCCGGTCCGAGCCGGCCGGTAAACATGTAATTCAGGTCTGCCGCGCTGAAGCCTGCCAAGCTATGGGGTCCGTGGCTCTGGAAGAGCACATCAAGAACACTCTGGGCATTGATTACGGGCAGACGACGACCGATGGCCAATTCACTTTGCAAGCGGTGTATTGTCTGGGCAATTGCGCTTGTACACCTACGCTTAGCATCAACGATCATATTTATGCGCGGGTTACTCCAAAACGATTTGAGCTGTTGTTGCAATCCTTATTGAAGCCAGTTTCATGAGCCTGCGCGTCTACATTCCGCAAGACACTACAGCGCGTGCACTCGGCGCTGATGAGCTGGTCACCCTATTTCATGCTGAAGCGAGGCGCAGGGGCATGGAACTGGAAATCATCCGCAATGGTTCACGTGGCGCGTTCTGGCTGGAGCCACTGGTGGAAGTGGAGGGCAATGGAGGCCGCCGCGCTTTCGGGCCCGTAACGATTGACGACGTCCCTGGCTTGTTTAACGCTAACTTTTCGCAGCAGAACTCACACCCATTAGCCCTGGGTCCAGCCGATGAAATTCCCTGGCTGAAACAACAGCAGCGGCTCACTTTTGAACGTGCTGGCCTGGGCGATCCACTCTCGATTGAACATTACCGATCGCTGGGTGGCTTTGCCGGGCTGGACCGAGCCTTGCGAATGCAGCCTCAGGCTATTGTTGATGCGGTCAAGGAATCGGGTTTGCGGGGCCGCGGAGGAGCAGCTTTCCCAACCGGCATCAAATGGCAGACCGTGCTCGATACCCCGGGCGACCAGAAATACATCGTCTGCAATGCCGACGAAGGTGATTCAGGGACTTTCGCCGATCGTCTGTTGATGGAAGCGGACCCGTACCAACTGATCGAAGGCATGGCGATTGCCGCGGTGGCCACAGGTGCAACGGAAGGCTTTATCTATCTGCGATCGGAATATCCATTGGCCCGAAAAATATTGCGACAGGCCATCAGCAAAGCTGAAGCTGAAAACTGGCTGGGGCGCAACATCCAGGGCAGCGGTAAAGAATTCCAACTGCAGTTGCGAATCGGCGCCGGGGCATACATCTGTGGCGAGGAAACTTCATTGCTGGACAGCCTCGAAGGCAAACGCGGCCTGGTGCGCTTCAAACCGCCCATGCCAGCAATAAAAGGGCTGATGGGCAAGCCCACAGTGATGAATAATGTCCTTTCGTTGGCTGCTGTGACCACGGTCCTGGCCAAGGGCGCGGACTTCTACAGGGAGTTCGGCAGTGGCCGTTCGCGTGGCACATTGACGGTGCAACTGGCCGGAAATATTAAACGTGGCGGTCTCGTGGAGCTGGCCTTTGGTCATACACTGCGTGAATTGCTGGAAGATTACGGTGGGGGTACTGCCACCGGCAGGGCCATGCGTGCAGTTCAAGTCGGCGGCCCGTTGGGTGCATATTTGCCCGAGTGGCAATGGGATGTGCCGCTGGATTACGAGGCTCTGGCTGAAATCAAAGCAATGTTGGGCCATGGTGGCATCGTGGTGTTTGACGATACGGTGGATATGGCGCAACAGGCAAGATTTGCCATGGAGTTCTGCGCCATTGAATCATGCGGTAAGTGCACGCCCTGCAGGATAGGTTCGGTTCGAGGTGTGGAAGTCATCGACCGGATCATCGCCAATGACGATCGCGCTGCCAATCGACATCTGTTGGATGAGCTGTGTGAAACCATGGTGGACGGATCATTGTGTGCGATGGGCGGTCTGACTCCCTACCCGGTACGCAGCGCCCTGCAGCATTTCAGCACGGATTTTGAGCGCTGACACTCGCCAAGTTACGGCTAAGCTGTTGATTTAAAATCCATGAATGGTTTTCTGACATAATGCAAAGTATGAATAACGACATCATTTTTCAAGGCGCCAAAGATTTTGGCACTCCCAAACCCCTGCAAATCGGACTGCCGGTAACGCTCAGCATCGATGGTCGGGAAGTCAGCGTGCCAGCAGGCAGTTCAGTCATGCGTGCTGCCGCGGAAGCAGGCTGCAGTGTGCCCAAGCTGTGTGCTACTGACAGCCTGGATGCATTTGGCTCCTGCCGCCTTTGCCTGGTGGAGATCGAAGGACGACGCGGTTATCCCGCTTCCTGCACGACTCCGGTAGAAGCCGGCATGTCAGTCAGAACCCAATCGGAAAAGCTGCAGAGGCTGCGGCGCAATGTGGTCGAGCTTTATCTTTCCGATCACCCAGCAGATTGCCAGCCGCAAGGTGCCTGTGAATTGCATGATCTGGCTGCCAGCCTGGGCATCACCGCAACGCGTTATGGTGTGGCAGGTGAGAACCACCTCGCTTCAGCCAGAGATGAATCCAACCCTTACTTCACTTTTGATCCCGCCAGTTGCATCGTCTGCTATCGCTGTGTGCGGGCTTGCGATGATATTCAA
>JBGTHE010000695.1:0-2681 GCA_041746335.1 Lysobacterales bacterium
TGATGTTTCCGCCATCCGACAGCACGATGCCAAACCGTTTGAAGGTATTGAGTACTACCCGCGCCGCCGGGTTGTAGCCCGTCAATGGAAAATCAGACCGCAAGCGCAAACGCGAGCCGTAAGCGATTGAGCCCACCGGACCACTCGGACTGCCGGCGTGTGATGCCGGGCGCACATACAGCCGGCCACCCACTCCACCCAGCGACGCATCGCTGGCCATGCGTTCATTGCGGATGATGAAGCGTATGGCATGGCCAATGTCGCCTTCGCCACTACTGTCTTGCGCCAAAGATGCGGCAATTTCATCGGCGTTAAACATCAGTGGTGCGATGGGAAAGCCGGCACCATCGGCACTGGTGCAGTGCTCTCCCCGGCCTTCCGGCGGGTAGATGGCATCCAGTTGCCAGATGGCCAGGCATTGGGATTGCAGCTGGTCGCTGGACTCTGCGGTGCTGCGGTAAGCCTCATAGAGGGTATTGCCCTGCACCACCAGCAGATGGCAATCATTACTCTCGTTATCACAGGTAAGGTCGGCCTGCCCCTCAATAGCAGCGTTGAGTAAGACTGGCATGGCGGTGCCCAGCGGATCGCAATCGGGAGTGTAATAGCCATCGTTGTGTGAGGTGATCGTTCGAGTGGGGCTGTCTGGATCCGCATGCACAACGTGGAAACTGAAATCGATCTGCATGCGGCGTGCGTCGATGCCGCCAAAGCCACCGAGGCCATCCAATGCGGAGATCATGCTGGCCGATTGGGGGTGCAGAGTGGCCTGGCTGATGTCCTGGTTCCACACCGCTGCGGGTGGAAAACGGGGCAGGGGATCTGCCAGTGCAACAGGACAGCTGAGGGCCGATAGCCAGCCCGAAATGATCGCAATCCTTGCGAATGCCATGGCAGTGAGCGCTCCTTGCTTGAAAACGGAATTATTCAGAGTGTCCTTGTAAAGCTCTGCGGGACAGTTTGCCCTGCGCCGGAATCACTGACAAGCCATGCCCGAGCAGTCGCTTTTCTGGCAAGATTCATTTTTTCACATGATTGTGTTTCCACCAGCAAACGGTTGCATTAATGCTTGAATTGACCAATGTCAGCAAGTCGTTTCATGACGGCGAGAGTGAGTTGCAGGTCCTGCAGGGCATCGACCTGGAACTGCAAGCCGGCCACAGCCTGGCTCTTCAGGGCGCCAGCGGTTGCGGTAAGAGTACCCTCTTGCAGGTAGCCGCCGGCCTGGATGAACCGGATGAAGGAGAAGTCCGTGTGCTGGGGCAACTCCTCACAGCTTTGTCAGAGCGCGAACTGGCACTCTTTCGCCGAAAGCACTTGGGCTTTGTATTTCAGCAGTTCAATCTGCTTCCCGGCTTGAACGTCCAGGACAATCTGCTGTTCCAGCGCCGCCTGAATCGCATGCCCGATCGGGACGCCTGGGTGGACGATTTGATTGCTGAGCTCGAGCTGGGTGATCTTCTGAAACGGGCCGTTGAGGTGCTTTCAGGTGGGCAGCAACAACGGGTTGCCATTGCCCGCGCACTAGCGCACGCGCCGGACCTGGTGTTTGCCGATGAACCCACCGGCAATCTGCACGATACCCTGAGCCGCCAGGTCATGCGCATGTTTGCGCGCCTGGTTGAGGAATCGGGTTCAGCCCTGCTGATGGTGACGCACAACCGCGAGATGGCTTCATTCACACAGCGCCAACTGCTACTGAAAGAGGGGCATTTGCATGTTGTTGACGCGAACCCTGTTTAGCCATTATCGGCGCCACCCGGTCCAGGGCCTGTTCCTGCTGACCGGAATAGTCATCGCCAATGTACTGCTGGTGGGAACGCTTCTGATCAATGCGCAGGCTCGTGCCAGCTATTCCACCGGGGAACAGGTACTGCGCGCGCAACCCGTTGCAACCATCGTCTCTCGAGAAGGGGCCCGTAGTGTTCCGCAGCGTAAATACATTGAATTACGGCGCCAGGGCTTTGCCAATCTTGCCCCCTTGTTGCGACGATTCGTACGCACCGACGGCGGTGAATCAATAGAATTGCTGGGCGTCGATGTGTTTGCCATGCCCAGACCAGAACAGGAGCCGCTTGGTAATTTCGCGTCAGCAGGAAACCCCGGCAGCGCAAACCGAGGGGCACACGCAAGCCAACCTGGTTTCGCTGAACTCATATTGCCACCCTATGCGCTGTGGGCATCGCCGGCGCGCCTGGATCAACTCGGATGGTCACAAGGAAGCATGCCCGTGCTGGAAAACGGCACGAAGCTGCCACCCGTAATGGCGTTGGCGGACGAAGGTCTGGGTCACCGCCTGTTGCTGGATATCGGCGTATTGCAAATGCTCACTTCCAGCGCCGGCGAGCTCAGCGAGATTCTGGTTTTTGAGGACACCGATGTCGCACTGGAGGCCTTACGCGCCCAGTTACCGGACGAGTTGAAGTGGGTTGACCCCAGCACTGAACTTGACCCGGCAGAACTGACCCGCAGTTTTCATTTGAACCTGGCGGCCATGGGCCTGTTGGCTTTTGTGGTCGGTGTATTCCTGATTTATAACGCACTCGCATTCAGCTACACCGATCGTCATGAACTTCTCCGTAAACTCCGCCTGGCCGGGGTTACCCGCGGCGAACTGGCGCAGGTGTTAGTGCTGGAACTGGTGGTCTTTGTGATCGTGGGCAGCCTTATTGGCTTTGCCC
>JBGTHE010000696.1:0-7100 GCA_041746335.1 Lysobacterales bacterium
GGTTTCAACCAAAGTCAGTCGGAACTCTGCCTGAGTAAAAGGGACGCAGATAAAGTCCAAATGGTTCCAGTCACGGATCACCAGCAGCTTTCCCTGTTCTCCGCAACGTCTGGCAATCATGGCTATTGCTGCCGGAAAAGACAATTTGCTGGCGAGAGCAGCCTTGAGTTCAGTGGCCTCCAGCAAGCCATACCATTCCATGGCCTGTTGCAGGGGATTGAACATACGACCACCCAAAGGGTGAATTTCACTGAGTAGAACGACTCGGTCCATACTGGCCAGGCAACGGCAAATCACCGTGCCCCCCGAGCGAGCCAACTGGTGCAGTATTCGAATGCGTGTTGGACCGGGATTTGGCTGATCAGGCAGCGATGCGCTGGCCGCTTCAGAAGGCATATTCAAAGGCCCTTATTTCATGCGCAAACACCTTGCTTACCACAGCAGCTTGTTCCTGGGTGTACCACTCCTGGTAAGGTTTGCGATTGGTCCGGTACCCGGACTTGGCCCAGACGTTCAGTTGGCCCTGCCATGGTATACCGAGCTGCAAAAACACTTCACCCAGGTGCTGATTCAGCTGCTCGTAAAGCAGCACCCTATCCACCAGCAGGGACCCATCCTCGTCGGTATACAGTTCCCAACTGCTGCAGAATCGGCCACGTCGAAAATAGTCGGCAAATTGATAACGCGAGCCGGCGCGGTCGTTGGCCATACAGAAATCGGAAACCGTTTTGTCCCAGGGATTGCGCTCAACGCAAAATTTGAAATAACCATTCCAGATGTCGGGCTCGACAATCCGACGGATTTGCCAGGCCGACATATGATTGCGATAGCCATCATGATTGCGCGCCTGGTGATCTACTTCGGGCGGCACGATGGGCGTAAATACGTCATCAGACCCGCAGTGTGGTGAGAGCCAGGTTTCGATACTGGTGCCCGCGGTTTTGATCGTTTTGATGAATATGAAACGATATTTGTGCGAGATGATCATGTTCCCGAGACAAAAGAGGTCAGAGTAAAGGGACAGAGAAAAGTTTGGGGTCAGAGTAAAAATTGCATCGAGCCACCAAATTGACAGCTGTAAATAAACAATTTTTACTCTGACCCCTTCCGAAAACAAAAAGGCCACCCCTTGCGAGGTGGCCTTTCTGATCTGACTCCAGCGTAGTTCCTGAACCCGGGATCGAATCCCCGGATTTTTAGAACGAGTGCTTGATATTGACGAACCAGCTACGTCCGAAGGCACGGAAAGTGTCTTCGTCAGTGGTGGCGTTAAAGCCCTGGTTCAGGAATGGCAGTGACTCATCCGTCAGGTTGGTAACGCCCACAGAGAACTGTGATCCAAACGGAGCGGTATAACGGCCTACCAGGTCGAAGTAGTAAACATCATCGATGGTATTCACCCAGATGGCGCTGTCAGGCTGACCGAATCCAGCTGCAGAATCGGGGCAGTAAACGTTGCCTAAACCTACCGCGTCTCCGCACTCGGTTACGCCTTCGATAAATTCAACGCTGAAGCTGGCACCAAAATCACCCAGTGACCAGTCGCTCGACAACTGCCAGCGAAGTTCTGGGAATGAAGCCGCACGACCCAGACCACGGTGCTCGAAGTTGCCTACGATATCCTCCACATAAGCTTCTTCTGCTCCATCGCCGTCCCGGTCCTTGACTACCAGCAAGCTACGCTCGAGGTTGTAGGTGCCCAACCAGCCAAAGTTCCACAAACCGAAATCGCTATTCCAGTTGTAGTTAACCGACCAGTCAATACCATTGGCAGTTTCCGGGCCTACTTTCTGCACCAGAGCCAGCACTTCATTAATGTCGCCATTGGGGAAGCGAAGGATACCGGAACAGAAACCGGGAACGGCGCCTGTAGCGCAACCTGAAATGACCACCGTTGCAGACGGAATGTTGATGGAATCTTCGATCTCGATGTTCCAGTAGTCCAGAGTCATGCTCAGTCCGGATACGAAGGTAGGCGACCAGGCAAGGCCTGCAGTCCAGGTTTCGCCTTCTTCCGGAGTCACATTGATATTGCCACCCACGCGGGCACGAGCCTGTGGGTCGGTCTGTAGGTAGCCCGGGGGTACCTGGCCAATACAGCCTGGCAAGGTGTTACCGGAACCAGCGCAAGCATCAACGGTGTTCGGGAAGCTGTCACCCACACCTGCAAACAGTTCAGAGATGTTGGGCTCGCGATACACTTCACCCCAGGTTCCACGCACCAGCAAGCTGCGGACGGGCTGCCAGCGAAGGCTGACCGACGTAGTGGTGGAGGCATCAAAAATGGAAAAATCATCATAACGGGCACCGAGGCCCAACTCGAGGTTTTCAGCGCCCACGACTCCGGAAATCAATGGAATGTTGAGTTCGCCGAAGAAGGAGTCGATGTTGTAAGCGCCTTCTGTACCTGTTCCGGTATTACCGGTGGTTGCGTTGGTGGTTTTAGAAGAGTCGGGAATGAAGCTGTAATCTTCTTTACGACGCTCATAACCCGCAGCCGCACCCACCGTACCTGCTGGCAATTCCCACACATCGCCCACTACGGTGAAGTTAGTTACCTGACGTTCGTTGATGAATCGATCATTCAGTGGAATGGAAATGTAATCCAGCATGTCCTGAGTGATCGGATTGTTGGTCGGATTGGTGAACGGGTTCAACGGTACACAGCCAGCAATGACGTTGCCTGGCGTTCCGCAAACTACAGCACCGGTCGCATCCATGAATGATGGACCAAGCACCTCCGCCAAACGCTGCCCATTGAATTGACCATAGTCGGTGTCAGCGCGTTCGCTTTTGCCGTAATTGTAGCTCAGATCCCAGGTCCAGCTGGTGGTGATATCACCCGTAAGACCGGTAACAATCTGCCACTGATCCACGTTCTGTACGAAAGCACGGCCTCCAGTTTCAGTCACACGCCTGCGCCACTGGGTGATACCAACACCGAAGGGGTTGTAGAAATTGTCCTTGGAAATGACAGCACCGGGCTCAAGTGCTGAAACGTAGCCTGGATCAAAACGGCTGTCATACGGCTGAGGAGCCAATAGCTGTTCAGACCGACGGTTGGCAAAACGTGCTTCGGTATAGGCCGTTACTGTATCGGTTAGCGAATAATCGCCCTGGAAGAAGAAGCTGGAACGCTCATAGGGCGTTTGCATATAGTTAACCGGGGCAAAATTATAGGTATTAGGGCCACAAGCCGCAGCACCGGCAGCGGGACCATAATGAGAGGCAGACTGACCGGTCTGGCCAGCACATATGGTTTGGTTATTGCCAACGCCAGGGATGTTGAAATAACCGTTCTCACGGCGGGTTGAGCCAAAGGTTACCCAACCAGCAAAGCCGTCGCCATCCTGGTCGGCCCAGGGATCACCCGAGAAACCATACTGGTGAAATTCATCCGGGTCATAAATAGCCACAGCCTGATTGAGATAAGGCTCGTCATACGCGGCGAGAAACACTTTTTCCTGTTCGGTATATTCAATACCGATTACAAAGTTACCGCGATCTGTGTTGCCACCGGTAATGAAGCTGGTTTGGTAGTTCTGTCCACCCTGGTCAAAACTTTCGCCGATGGTGAATTCAAACTCAGCGCCTTCGAAGTCTTTGCGGGTAATGATGTTTACCACGCCAGCGACAGCATCAGCACCGTAAATGGCTGAAGCACCATCTTTCAGAATTTCTATACGTTCAACCATAGCCACAGGAATGGTTGAGAAGTCGTTGAACAAGGCAGGCGAACGCCGGCCATTGACCAGAACGAGTGTACGGTTCGTGCCCATGCCGCGGATGTCCACAGCGACCTGGCCACTACCGCCATTGTTACGCTGACTGGATACCGGAGAACCACTCATCATCGGTAAGTCCTGAACCAACTCACCAAGGTCGGTAATACCGGTCCGCTTGATGTCTTCACGATCCAGAACAGTTACGGGGTTCGCACCTTCAATGTCGATGCGGCTGATACGGGAACCGGTTACTTGAACCCGGTCAAGATCGGCTGCTTCCTCTTCACTGTCCTGTGCAAAAACAGGTGAAGAAGAGAGTGCGAAGCTTGCCATTGCACCGGGAACCAGTGCGTATTGCACGGCTTGGTACAGAGGATTACGGCTATGTTTCATCTAGACTCTCCAAAATTTTATTTGGTTTGGTTGCTTTCGTCGAAGTCAACCCGGATATTTTTGTGGCGTTGACAGGAGTCTAAAGACGCAGGTCAAGCATGGGCCAAATCCGAGCTCGACAGGATGGTATCACCAATTCTGCCGAAAGTGAAAGGCTTTGTTAACCTGCAATTAACAGTTAAATAACGAATTTAAGAGAAGGGTTCTGCTCCAATTACTGCATCGATTCAAGGGATTAGCATCCGTTCAGGGTTTACAGGGACAGCTTTTGACCTCCAACGATGGCGCGTGAAGGCTAGCGTTTTCTCAGTCGGGCATCGCCTGAAAAACTTTCAATGCGGATACTGGCACCGTTGCTTCCCTCGGTGAATTGCAAACTGCGGCCCGGCAGTTTCGAACCTCTTGAAACCTCTCCAAAGTCTGAACGAATTTCACCGGAATACGACTGAGCACTGAATTCAGCCCGTTGATTGGCCGGAAGCAGCAGTGTGACGTCACCGCTCATACTGTCGGCGCTCAATCTTCCGCCATCACTGACTTCAAGATTCAGCTCCAGATCTCCGGAAACAGTTTCAAAACGCCCCAGGCTCACCTTGCCCCCCTCAAGCAGCAAATCTCCGGATACTGTCGTCACCCGTACTTCCCCCTCCGCACCCCGCACATCAATCTCGCCACTGACGGTCTCAATGGTCACTCGGGGAGCGTGGCCAACGAAGATCACATCACCACTCACCGATTCTGCTTCCAGGTGTCCGCTGTTTGCAGTTATGTCAAAATCACCACTCACCGAGCTGAGGATTATGCTCTCGCTTTCGAGACCTTTAATGGTCATATCAGCACTGATACTTTCCAATTCGATACTGGCCCCACGGGGGACCTGAAGTTGTAAATGTGATTCGTCCAGTCGCCTTTGGTTGTCCAGGTTGTGCACGCGAATGCGCAATCCGCCCGTTGTTTCCGTGATTTCCAGCTCTTCGACCCGCTCACCCAACTGCCCACGAATTTCAACTTCTGATTTATCCCAGCCTGTGACTGTAATGGACCCGGCCATATTATCCACCTGAACTCTGCCCGTGGGTTCCAGCGGCCGGTTTTCGTCGATGTCAGTCCGTGCCTGCACACTGGCGGAAATCGCCAAAGCGAGAACGCTGCACGACAGTGTGTTGAACATGATGGCTAACAGTTTCATATGAGATTTCTCCCCGGCTCATGACCGGTATCAGCGATAGTACGTAATAGTTGTAATTGGTGGGCACGCAGTTGTAGCAATCGCTGGGCCAGCCAGGGATTTTCCGGCTGCAGTTCCAGGGCAGCCTTTAATTCCTGCTCCAGCTGTTGCATCAATTGCCAGTCCTGTTGAATGGCTTCCCGTTCAATTCCAGCCGACCCGGCGTGTGCCAGATCCAGCCTGACATACTCCCTGAAAGCCGCCTGGTATTCCCGTTCCAGCGAATTCGCGGGAACACGGGCTCCGATTTCATTCAAAGGCAGATGATCCGTTCTGATGTCAGCTGTGGGCTGAGCTGCAGGCGCCGATAATTCAACACCGTTCGTCATGAACACACTGGATATCGCTACTAACAGCACAGAAGCGGCCAGGGCCAGCCAGCCACGCCTGGATGAGTTCTTACTCACATCCCGGTCTACTTTTTCTCTTGCAATCCGACTGGAAATGTCCTGCCAGACGTCGTGTTCCGGCTGCCGGGATTTGGGCAACGCTGCCAGATCCCTCAGCAGGCTCTCATCGCGCACATCATTTTGGGTGGGGTCGTTGATCAATTTTTTTCCTTCATGCATCCAATAGCTGTCTGACCAATTTGCGGGCCCGATGCAGCTGTGCTTTGGAAGAACCTTCTGCCATGCCTGTCATTCGCCCGATTTCTGCGTGGCCATACCCTTCAACATCATGTAGGACCAGCACTGCCCGGGCACGTTCCGGTAGCTGGGCGATCGCCTGCTCCAGGTCGGCCCGCTTTCCGGCAGTGACGTCCCTGGCGCCGATGGCAGTCCGCTCTGCCTCCTCTTCCATAGGACTTTCAAAGCGAGCCCGCCGCACGCGGCTGCGACGATCACTCAACGCCACATTAACGGAGAGCCTGTGCAACCAGGTGAAAAAGCGACTCTCACCACGAAAGCTGTCCAGTTTCTGCCAGGCTCGAACAAACGCTTCCTGCAACATATCCTCCGCCAATGCACCATCACCGCCACACAGTCGCCAGATCAGGCCGTAAATCCGGTCGCGGTGACGTCGGTACAGTTGCTCAAAAGCCTGCGCATCACCGCCTCTGGCCAGGACCACCAGCTGCAGATCTTCATCGCCATCGTGGACCGTCCCAGTTTCGTGCCACGACATAACAGCTGCTGATCCTCCCATGCATGTTTAGATGCTGAAGAGCAAAATAGGGTTTAAACGCAGGTAATGATCGCCTGCTGTGTTGCTTTGCGATTTGTGCGAATCGAGTAAAATTTGAGGAAACACCATCTATTCAGAGTTTCCATATATAGAGTAGCAAACCGGCGAAGCCAGTTTCCTGGTGAAATTCTGGGTACCCAAAGTCAGCTGCGTTCAGGCAGCATGCTGTTTGTTCGTGGCCACCTCTTGCTGTGCACCCAAACGTAACTCTTCGCTGTCAAATTCGTCCACCGCAATGATCTCCTGCACCAGCTTACGACTGGCCTGCAGAAGATTGGCCTCCGTGGCGGTAAGGCCTCCCATGGCCAGCACTTGCTGTAATTGATCTTCCCAAGTGATGCCGTCCGCCTGGCCTGCTTTGATCGCCTTCAGCATTTTACGCTCCAGGGGTTCGGCAGCGATGATCTCGGGCAATGCCTGTTCCATCAAGCCTATCGGATTGCCGCTTCGAGCTGAGGTATAAACCCCTTGAGTCAGCCGACTGCGGGCTTCAGAAGGCGCCAGCAGCAGTTGCGCAACGCGGTGGGTGAGCCGGTCACCCGGTTCACGCTCCCGGTGCCCCAGTGGAA
>JBGTHE010000697.1:0-1969 GCA_041746335.1 Lysobacterales bacterium
AAAGCTCCATCGCTCGATCGACGTTGCGATCAGCCTCACCAATCAGGCCCTTGTTCCACAGTTGATATGTTCGACGGAAATGAAGCACGGGGGAGAGCGGCTCGATCGCCATCGCGCGGTCAAAGAAATTGCCGGCGTCTCGCATACGGCCAACTTCTGCCATCAAAACGCCGAGTGCGGCCAGAAGCGATGGGTGAGCCGGTGCGACGGCCAGTGTCTGCTTTAACCGCCTTTCGGCGGCCTCCCAATCACCGAAAGAAGGCTTGAGCAGGGCTAGCGCAACATGCGCATCGGCCTGCCGGGCGTCGATCGCGAGCGCGCGACCAGATGCAGTCTGGCAGCCATTCACTGCATTTGCGGTTTCAGCGGGTCCAGCATGTTCGGCGACCCCATTCCAAGCGAGCGCAAGCTTGCCCCAAGCTTCCGCGTTTTCAGGATCGATAGCGACGGCTTCACGGAGGAAGCCCAAGCCTTGCGCCTCGCTGTCGGGCAGGCCATCGCGCAGCGCGATAGCGCCTCTTTCCACAAGCGCAGCAGCGCGCTTTTCGTTCACGCTTGGCATCGCGCGCCAGCCAAGGAAGACGGCCCCGGCGGCTCCAGTTGCGCCGGATGCGAGCAGGACGCGCCTCGATACGGTGGGGAGACCAGGCAGCTTTGCTGAAGGAGAATGGCTGCTGGGCCTTACCGGCCCAATGCTGGCCCCCACTAGCCGGTAACCGGTCTTCGTAATGGTCTCGACTGCAAACTCGCCGCCTGCGACCGTTCGTGCCAACCTCCGAACTTCCACGATCGCGCGCGAAACGGCATCCTCTCCAACAATCTGGCTGTTCCAGCACCGCCGGATCAGCTGCGAGCGCGTCACAACCTCACCGCGTGCTTCGGCCAATGTAAGCAAAACCTGCATTACCCGCGGTTCGACAGACGCTTTGCCACCCACACCGTGCAACTCGCGACTCACCGTCCGCACTAATGTCGCACCGAGCTGGATATCACCTTGATCGGTCAGATCGTCTGACTGGGCTAAGGTTGCCATGATCGCCCCAACCCATTGAAATACAATGCCATCGGAAAACCTTCAGATAATCATCGGCGCGCCATCATTGCTAGCAGTTCAAGCAGCGCAGAGTTCAATCGGACTTTCAGCACAGAAGGAGCGTAGCATGCGTAGAATATATTTTCGTGGCGCCACTTGGGGTCTGGTGCTCGGGACAGCGCTCGCGTTGCAAGCTCCGGCTGCCGCAGTGTCCATTGCCTTTTCCGGCACGGCAATGAATCAAGGCCCCCCGGCTGCCCCGGACGCCACGTGCGCACCATTGCCATTGCGCGTGGCATTTGGCCCGGCAGGCACATCCGGTCAGTCGAACTTTGGCGCTTTTACTTATTCCCAGAGCCACTGCACCGCTGGGCCGGGTCCGTATGGCGGCGGCGCCTTTCAGTTCCTTTTTGCCAACGACATGTTCTCTGGCAGCTACTCTGGAACGCTCTCTCCTACCGGCACTCAGGGCCTTCTGAATAACAGCATCAGCTATGTCATCCAGCAAGGGACTGGCCGATTCCTCGGAGCCTCTGGGACAATCAACGGCACCGGAACACTCGATGCGAGACTGGCCATGCCATTGGCGACCTTAAATCTAAATGGCGTAATCAACACCGCCGTCCCGGAGCCGTCGACTTGGGCCATGGTCATTCTCGGCTTCGGGGCTGTCGGCAGTGCAATGCGCCGCTCGGCTACTCGCGCCAAACTCGTTTATCGTTTTGTCTGAACCTAACAGCCGGGCCGTCCCTCATGGGCGGCCCCTTAATTACTATGCCCAAAATTGCGTCCGCTATTGATGTCGTGGACGGCGCTCCATTCGACCGGCAGATTTGCTGGTTAGTGTGGAGAGGAGAAGACGATGGAAGCGATTGCGGTGATTGGCATCGACCTGGCGAAGTCTGTATTTCAGGTTCACGGAGTGGATGCGCAAGG
>JBGTHE010000698.1:0-6914 GCA_041746335.1 Lysobacterales bacterium
CCGGCCTCCGAGCCGGGATCCAGAACAAATTGGGTTTTCGACAGAGTATGGATGCCGGATCGAGTCCGGCAGAAGGTGAGTCCGCGAAGCGGACGAGAAGCTGGCCTGGGCCATGACGCACTTAATTATATGATCCGCGCCATCCTCACCGACATCGAAGGCACCACCTCATCGCTGGTTTTCGTCAAGGATGTCCTGTTCCCCTATGCCCGCGAGCATCTCGCTGAATTTGTGCGGCAGCATGGCCACGAAGTTGAAGTCCGTAAGCTACTGGCGCAAGTCAGTGAGAAGGCAAGTGCGACCCTGGATGATGAGCAAGCCATCGAACAACTTCAGCAGTGGATGGCGGAGGATCGCAAGGTAACGCCGCTCAAAGCCCTGCAGGGCCTGATCTGGGAGGCGGGCTATCGCAACGGTGATTACACAGGGCACATTTACGACGATGCCGTCGCGTCTTTGCAGCAATGGCATCAGCAGGGCCTGCGCCTTTATGTCTACTCCTCCGGTTCGGTGTACGCGCAAAAGTTACTGTTCGGGCATACCGGCTACGGGGATTTGACCGCACTGTTTTCCGGCTACTTCGATACAACATCCGGCGCCAAGCAGGAAGCGGATTCATACCGCAAGATCGCGCAGGAAATCGCCGAGGAGATTGCCCAAAGCTTTTGCGACGACTCAGGTAATGCGGGTTCCGGCAGCGCGGGCCTGCGGCCAGATGATATTCTGTTTCTTTCCGACATCAAAGCCGAATTGGATGCAGCCCGTGAAGCGGGCATGAAAACCTGTTGGCTGGTACGCGGCAACGAGCCAGACACTCAGGCAGCGCACCCTCAGGTCAGGAGCTTCAATCGAATCGTTGTCTGAAAAAGCAGGTTAACAAAAGCGCTTTTTTGCCTGACCGTATGGGCATCAATTAAACCGTTGGCCTTTGTCAATCGCCCGCGCATCAAAAAAACTTAGGCGGCGCTTCTTTAAAGCTCCTTGTGGGGATCCCTATAGCTGTACTAGAATCCGCACGTCTGAGTTAGAACCTTACAAGTGTCAGCCATACATTGGGCATGAGGGAAACAAATAATGAAGAATTTGACCGCAGCAGCGATACTTTTGGCAATTCTGTTTTTCGCTGCACCGCCAGCCATGGCTGCTTGCGAGGAAGGCCCCGCCGATACATTCACCTGTGATACTAATCCACCCAACCCCGATTTTACCGGTGTACAGCAGGGTGACAACCACAACAACATTATCGTGAACATGCTTCCCGGTTCAGGAATAGACACTACCGAATACGATACGGATGGCATCGAACTGGGCGATGGAAATAATCAGGTCACGATGATTGGCGCCGAACTGCTCGCATTGGGCGAAAACGGCATTCAAATGGGTAGTGGCGGTACCGGTGAAAACACCGTGACAGTGACAGAGTCGGAAATTATCTGTAACGCTGATTGCATATCTATTAACTCGGATGGCAATTCCGTCGTGAATGTTTCCAAGTCCAAAATTGAAAGTCTGGACAACGAAGCTATCCGAACGAGTGACGGTAATGACATTGTTACTGTGACTGACTCCCAGATACTGGCGGGGCCCCAGTGTTGCGCCAACTATGGGATTTTTACGGGAAACGGAAACGATCAGGTCACCATTACCAACAGCCGGGTTGCGGGGTTCAGGGATGCGGATCCTCCCTGGGCAATCCTTCTTTTCGCCGATGACGATGTGCTGACTCTTGGTACCGGAGCCAGAATCGACGGACTGATCCGTTGTGACGAGGGTACCGACACCATCAACTTTGCCATGTCCGTGCCTCCGGCATCACTTGCCGCGCTGGGCACCGAGCTCGCTGGAAAGAATCCGGCCGCGGACAGCATCATCATCAACGGATATACCTATCAGTGGGAGAACTGCGAGGTACTGTCAAACCAGCTGACTGGCGCCAGCAGCGCAGAGGCAAGGGCAACTTTCCTGGTGAGCAAGAGCTTTACCGACGGCCTCAACCCGACTGAAGTGGACGTCACCATCAGCTGCAATACCGGTCTTATACTGGACCAGGACAAAACCATATCTGAAACCGAGAGCGTGGAGTTCGTGGTAACCAGCTTTGATAGTGGCGAACTGAACTGCGAGATTACCGAGGAAAATCTGTTTGGTTATACCGCGACTTACGAGCCGTTTGGTCCTGGGGTTTACGACAATGATGGAGGCTGTAACTTCCAGGCCATCGAAGATGGTGCGGACAATTTATGTCATATCGTAAATGATGCCGATTTCGTTGATGTCGAGATTGAGAAGGTATGGGTAATTGACGGTTCGGGTGGCCATTCCGTGGATACCAGCTACGTACTCACCCTTTACTGCAATGCACCAATCGCCGATAGCAGTAAGTATTGTGAGGGTGACGGCGAACTGGAAGAGCCATTCGGCTTGAACGGCGATTACTCACATTGCAAGCATTTCTTTGGAAATGATTCCGATGTGTTCGTCGCACAGGTCCAGCCACAGTATCCGGGTTCCCAGTGCTACGTGACAGAACTCGTGGATGACAGCTCGGTAGAGGTCGACAACGATTGCGGCAGTCTGGAAATCAGTGCCGGTACGGGCGACAGTTGCGTTATCACCAACTCGGTATTCTTCGAGGGTATCCCAACCCTCAGCCAATACGGCATAGCCATCATGGCACTGCTGATGCTGGGTGTGGGCATGGTGGGCTTCCGCCGCTACAGCTGAGGATTGCTGTAGGAGCGGGCCTTGCTCGTGACAGGTAGCTGGAACCTTGGCAGCAAGGTTCGCTCCTGCAGTAAACAGAACCCGATCCTTATACCCGGGATCGCCGACGGCGTGCGCGGGGTGGCTGATGCAGTTCACCCCGCTTGCCATTCCAACTTATAAAGTTCCTTCGGCAATCCCCGCTCACAGCGGGTCAATGCCTTACAAGATTCGCCGTAACCATGGCCTGTCAGTCGATAACTTCCGTCCCGCACTCCTGCAGGGCAACCTGGTCTGAGCAGTATGCTATATCGTCACTCATTGCTGGGCCGTCACCGAGCTGGCAATCCGATCCACTGCGTACAAAATCCGTGAAGGTATCCGCGCCATCGGAGCACGACTCGATGCTGCCCGCCTGGTGGTTGCGGTGGCCTTTGCTTTTGCTTGAGATATTGATCTCGACGTATTCCATCCGATTGCCATCATCCGCACAGCCGCAATGCAAAAGGGTAACCTTCGCGGGTGGACCGGCTCCTTCAGGAGGACCAGCATGACCCGGCGGTCCGCCTCCGCCTGGCGGCCCAACACACGCAGGCGGGGCTGCGATTACCGCTGACGACCCGAAGGTACCTATAACGAACACTAAAATTGCGATAACCCGAATCATGATTCATTCCTCCGTTGTCGATCTGCAACGAGTGCCGCCGCAGTTTTTAAAGAATAGGCCACCCCCGAACCTCGAGCCCCTCATCGACGTTCTTGAAGCCAAAGTCAGCGCAAATGCACCGGGTGCCCACACTGATCTGCGCCGCCTGTCGTTTACTGCTATACGGAGCAACTCATTGCCCCTGATTAGTAATGAAAACTGCCGATACATCTGTACGCTATCGCACTTTTCTCGAAGCCGGAGGCAAAAAGGCTTGGCGATAACCCCTACACCCTATATTAGAGACGGAAGGAATATCCGGAAATCAAAATGAAATTGACTTCCGGATCAGGCTGCATCCCTGAAATCGCAGAGCTGGGCATCAAGAGCGCGTTTGAATGCCGGCCGGCTGGTGCAACGATTGATATAGGCTTTGAGGCTTGGGTCGAGTTTCTCATCCGCGGGGAAACCTCGCAGCACGGTGGACATCATCAGATCGCCAGCAGTGAAGTTATCCCCATCCAGAAAGGGTTTGTCGCCTAGCGCCTTCGATACAGCATTCACCCGCTTGTTCATGAATTCAACTGCGCCCGGGCGGCGCAACTTCGCCCATTCTTCATCGGCATAGAAAAGATCAATCAGTACCATGAAAACCAGACGAGTGTAGCGTTCGATCTCCTGGTAAATACCGCCAAACCAGTTTTCCCCGTGCTCGTCGGAACGGATCATGGCGCGGTAGGCTCCACCGACACGAAAGTCCATTTCAACGACGGGACAGTCAAACGTTTCCGGCCCCATCCAGTTTTTGAAGTGTTCCGGATCGGACCACATCGAGAAAACCAGCTCGGCTGGCGCATCGAAAGTTCGTGTGATGAGCAGTTCATTGTCGGAGAGTTGTGCGCTCATTCGGGTTTCTCTTTGTTCTGTTTTTGTTTCTGCAAACGTGCCAGGTATGCGCTCATTTTGTCGAAGCGTTGATCCCAGAAACGTCGATAGAATTCCAGCCACTCATCGATGCCCTTTAGCGCCTGCGGCTCAAGCGTGCAGGGGCGCCATTGCGCGTCTCTGCCGCGCGAAATGAGACCCGCTCCTTCAAGCACTTTCAGGTGTCGCGACACTGCCGGCAGGCTGATCTCGAAAGGTTCAGCAAGCTCATTTACGGTTGCCTTTCCCTGCGCCAGCCGAGCAATAATGGCGCGGCGAGTAGGGTCGGCAAGGGCCGAGAAGGTGGTGGAAAGTGCGTCCATGTATTTAACAACCTGTGCAATTAACCAACATGTTAATTACAAATCCCGATGCTGTCAACTCAGCTTTGAAGAATGATGAAATGCTGGAGCCAAAATGTTGGTTAGGTACCGGACTGATTGAGTGGGGAAATACGCTAAACTTCAGCAATAGTCTGTTTGAAAGTAGCATCCATGAATATTTACCTGGTACGTCACGGAGAAGCAGCCGAGCACTGGCACAAAGCCGATGACCCGGGCTTGAGCGAGCTGGGCCATCAGCAAGCAGCCAACACTGCGAAGCTGTTAATGCAGAAACTTGAGCCAGGCGTGCGCCTGATCAGCAGCCCGATGGTGCGCGCGCGCGAGACCGCTCAACCGTTGGCGCAAGCCCTTGGAATCGAGCCCACCATCATGGAGCAGTTTCGTGAAATTCCCACTCCGGTGGATCAGGCCGAACGGCATTCGTGGCTGCGCACCATTGCTCTGCAGGACTGGCGGGAACAACACGAAATGGTGCGCAACTGGCGCTCTGCGCTGCTTGCAGAGTTGCAAGAGGTACAGGAGCATGCGGTGGTTTTTACGCACTTCATGGTGCTCAATGCCATTGTGGGTTCGTTGCAGAAGCGCGATCGTGTGGTCTGCTTCCTGCCGGCTAACGTTTCAGTGACGACTCTCAAATGGTCGGGCGAGTCTCATGATCTGATCGAGCTCGGCCACCAGCTGAAAACCAGGGTGAACTAGGGCCCCGACAAGCAGTTAACTCGCCGAGCTAGCGTTTCTGGACACGAGGTGGACGGAAGGCGCCTTGATCATCGCCATAACTTCCGCCCCCGGAGCAAGCGCCAAATCCTCGCAGGCAGGTCGGGTGATATAGGCGAACAGCGGAAAGCCCGCATCCAGCTCCACCCGTGTCAGGGGGCTCCCGGGCCGCATCGCAATGACGCGCGCGGCAAGGCGATTACGCACGCTGCTGGCCGGGTTCGGTTCACGCTGCAGGATGACGTCCTCGCCACGAATGCACACAATAACCTGACCTTGCACTCCCGGTAGTGCCAGCGCCGTGAGCCTTACCTTTCCCACCTCAACGGTGGCCAGCCCATCCACGATGTTGATGATGCGCCCCGGCTGCAGGTTTTCCACCCGAACGATGCGGGCGACTTCCGCATCGGCGGGACGATTGAACACGTCCAGAACCGGCCCACTCTGAAGCACCCTGCCGCCGCTCATCACCACCAGTTCGTTTCCCAGCGCCAGCGCCTCATCGCGGTCATGTGTGACAAGCAGCACCGGAACCTCACAGGCCGACAGGAACTGGCGCAGCTCGATGCGCAGCTCTTCGCGCAAGGTAGCATCGAGCGCGGAGAGCGGTTCGTCGAGCAGCAGCAAACGGGGGCGCCGCATCAAAGCGCGGGCCAGGGCTACGCGCTGCTGCTGCCCGCCTGAGAGTTGACGCGGACGCTGATGCGCCACATCGACCAGCTCGAAGCGTTGCAGCATTGCATTCAAATCCGTATCCCGAGTGCCCGAGGGCAGGCCAAAGCCGATATTTCCCCGGACGGTGAGATGCGGAAAAAGGGCATAGTCCTGAAAAACAAATCCAATTCCGCGTTGTTGTGGCGCGAGGCAGATGCCCCGCTCCGCGTCGAACCAGGTTTCGTTGCCGAATCGGATAATGCCTTCCTCCGGTTTCTCCAAACCTGCCAGGCAGCGAAGCACCGTGGTCTTGCCGCAGCCCGAGGGACCGAACAACACGGTCACAGTATGGCCACTCGCAAGCTGACTCAGTTCGGCGCGTATCACCGCACCGTCCCGGAATCGCTCCTTGAATCTCTTGGTGAAATGGGCGATCAGCGCGTCGGCCATACCTGGATTACCTTCCTTTGCAAGCCATAGGTCACAAGCAGCACAGTAAAAGAAAACAACAGCAAAGCCAGCGAGGTCTGGTTAGCCGCTTCGTAGTTCAGCGCCTGTACTTCGTCGTAGATGGAAATCGACACGGTGCGCGTGACGCCGGGTATATTTCCGCCGATCATCAGCACCACGCCAAATTCGCCGAGGGTGTGCGCGAAGCTCAGCACCATACCGGTGACCACGCCCGGCCAGGCCAGAGGCAAAGAGATGCGAAAGAATGTCCGAAATTTGCTGACACCGAGGCACCAGGATGCTTCCACCAGTCGGCGGTCCACCGTTGCGAACGCGCTGGTAAAGGGTTGCACCGCGAAGGGCAGGCTATAGAGTACCGAGGCAATCAGCAGCCCCTGAAACGTGAACGGCAAGCGGCTGCCAAAAAGGGATTCATAGGTTTGTCCCAGCGGGCTGAGGGGTCCAATCGCCATGAG
>JBGTHE010000699.1:0-6222 GCA_041746335.1 Lysobacterales bacterium
CCACGCCGGATTGAAGCAGTGCTTTGGTGACGGCCAGAATTCCCTCACCATTGAACACTTCACCAGCTCCGATGCGGAGTTGTTGTACCTCTTTCGTGAATGAACGTTCTGCCATGGTTTATCTGTCCTGCTGCGTGAACTCTGGCTCGTCTGACAACAACGCCGGCTGACAATTGCCATTTGCCATTCGTCTGACCTGAAGAATTTACAATAACATTTTAAGTATAAAATAAATATCAACAAAACTGGAAGTCCAGGACCCTAACCTGTAGCCGAAACGGTGCTCAATCAAGTTACATTTTTTGTTCAATAGTAGTGCTATGCTGGAGGCTCTCTCCCTGTTTTGTCTTGCCTTTAGCTCTGGCAACTATGACTATCAGCACGCGAGATCAACCCGACAACGCCACAGACTCATTGACACCATGTTGAATACCCTGATCGTTGATGACGAAGCATTGGCCCGCAGAGGGCTGAAGCACCGATTACAGGCCTCAAGCGATGTGCATGTAATCGGTGAGGCTCGTAATGGCAGAGAGGCACTCGAGCTGATCCGCAAACATGTGCCTGACCTGGTTTTCCTCGACATCCAGATGCCCGGTATGGACGGCTTCGACGTGATTCGCGCACTGACACCAGAAGAATTGCCTGCCATTGTTTTCGTCACTGCCTTTGACCAGTTCGCCATCAAAGCCTTTGAAGCCAATGCGGTGGACTACATCCTCAAGCCCATTGAAGACGATCGCCTGAAACAGGCCCTGGACCGAGTGCGCAAGAGGCATCAGGACAAACGCGCCAGCAAGGATCGCAAGTCCTTACTCAGCCTGGTCAGCGAACTGGCCGGAGAAGCCATTCACAGCGTGGAGGAACTGGGGGTAAAAAAGCTGGGAAAGATCCTTAAAGAGCCTTCCCGCCTCGCGATCAAGGATGCCGGTAAAACGACCTGGGTGGAGCAGGCCGAAATTGAATGGATAGACGCTGCAGGTGATTACATGTGCGTGCACGTGCATGGCGAAACACACATTATGCGCAAAACCATGAAACAGCTCGAGCAGGAACTGGACAAGGACATCCTGCAACGGGTGCATCGCTCCACCATAGTGAACATCAATCGCGTCAAGCAGATGCAGTCACATATCAATGGTGAGTACTTCCTCACGCTGCAAAGCGGCCACACCATCAAACTGTCGCGTACCTACAAAGAGAAACTGAAGCACTTTTTTTGACTGAACCCCGGCTCTGAGGCCGGGGTGACGTTCTTTCGCCGGAATGACGCCGTAATAGGGCTTTGCCGTCACCCCGGACAGTGATCTAATTCCCGCCGGCCTGGTAGGGCTCCGTCACCCCGGACTTGATCCGGGGTCCAAGGAACGCTTCGCCGACTGGCTGTCTCTGTTTGCCGCAAGGCGTGACTTTCCGCACAACTGAACCAACCTGTTCCTATCTAAGATTGCCGTAAGCCATTCGCTGCCACCCTCTGTGGCGCGTCAGCTTCACATTCAAGAAGAGACCAGGTACCGGGATGAGCATTACCGAAAAGGCGATTTCAAATCCGGCGGGGATAGCGGTTGCAGTGGCGATCGCAACCCTGTTCGGCCTGTTCAGCCTCAAAGAACTGCCAGTGCAACTTTTTCCCGATATTGATTTACCGCAGCTGAGCGTGCAGGCCAGTTGGCGTGCCGCTTCTCCTCGCGAAGTCGAAGCTGAAATCCTGGAGCCTATGGAAACTGTACTGCAGGGGGTTCCCGGCATGCAGACTCTGGAAGCCAATGCATTCAACGGCGGCGCCTTCATCAACATGCAGTTCGGCCTCGATACCGATATGCAGGCCACCCTGATGGATGTGATAGGCCGCCTGAACCGCTTGCCTCCGTTGCCTGCGGATTCTGATCCCCCGGTGGTCCAGCTCGCCGGCACGGGAAGTGCCAATCAAGCACTGACCTGGTTCTTTGTGCAAAAACTGCCGGGAACCCCCGGCGAAATCACTGATTTTGAGCGCCAGGTTGAAGAACTGATCAGGCCCCGCATCGAAGCCATACCCGGCGTGGCCGGAGTGCAAATGGTCATGGGCTCGGCGGAAGAGTTGCAGATCAGGATAGACCCTTACAAGGCGGCCCAATTTGGTCTGGAGCTGAACACCATAGCGTCGATAGCAAATCAGAGCAACGATATATCCGGTGGGTTTATCGACGTAGGTCGCCGACAGTACACCCTGCGCTTCGAAGGTGGATACGATCCCGAGCAACTGCGCCAGCAGGTGCTGGAATGGCGCGATGGAAGGCCCGTAAGGTTGGGCGATGTTGCAGACGTGCGTATTGCCCGAGGCACTCGCAACGACCTCGTCATCCAGAATGGCAATTCCGCCATTGGAGTACGCATAGACCGGCAAAACGGCGCCAATGTGCTTCAGGCTCTGACCGAGGTCAAGGAGGTGGTGGCCGAACTGCGCGAAGGCCCGCTGAAAGACATGGGGCTGGCTATAGAGCAGTCTTTCGATGCATCTTTATTTATCAACCGCGCTGTTGGCCTCGTCAGCAGCAATCTGGTTCTGGGAATGTTGCTGGCCATTGGTGCCTTGTGGTGGTTCCTGCGCGACGTGCGCGCCACAGCCCTGATTGCCACAGCCATCCCGGTTTCACTGCTGGCTACCTTCATCGTGCTGCAATTAACGGGGCGCTCGCTGAATGTGATTTCACTGGCTGGACTCGCCTTTGCCGTCGGCATGGTGCTGGATGCAGCCATCGTGGTTGCGGAAAACATTGTTCGTTTGCGTGAGCGGGGTGAGACGCCTTTGGTTGCCGCCATGAAGGGCACGGCCCAGGTCAAAGGGGCACTATTGGCATCCACTGCCACCACCGTGGCTATTTTCCTGCCGGTTCTGTTCCTTGAAGATGTAGAAGGTCAGCTGTTTGCCGATCTGGCGCTGACCATAGCCATCGCCGTGGTGATTTCTCTGCTGGTAGCAATCACAGTTTTGCCTGCAGTTGCTGGCAACTGGCTGAAACCGCGCCGACTCACGCGCGAGCATGCTCCCGCCTGGTCCGGCGTGTCGGGCCACCTGATGAAAGCCAGCAACACGCCAATGCGCCGGGGCCTGATCGTCAGCAGCTTGCTGGTACTGCCCCTGGTGATTTCCTGGGCTTTGTTTCCGCAGCTGGATTATCTGCCTCCGGTGAAGCGTGATGCCATCGATGCCTTCCTGCAATTACCGCCTGGCTCGAACTGGGAAACCAAGGAAAAGGAAATTGCAGCAACCCTGGTTGAGCGGCTTGCGCCCTATATGTCAGGCAGCAAAGAACCAGCCTTGAAGAATTACTACATCTGGTTGTTCCCCGGTGGCGGCAGCATCGGAGTGCGCGTTCTCGACGAGGACAAAATACTGGATCTGCAGCAGATCATGCGCGAGGAAATTCTGGTCGGCATTCCTGATTTAAGGGCCTTTGCCGCGCAGGGAGATCTGTTTGGGGGTTTCGGCGGTGGCCGCGATATCGCTGTGCATATGCAATCGGTGGATGAAGCAGGCCTGATGAGCGCCGTCAAAGTAGGCCAGGATTTGCTGATCGAAGCATTTCCAGAGGCGAATGTGCAGGCTTTCCCTCCCCCGGAACTGGCTGAACCGGAACTGCGCATACTGCCCCAAGATGCACGGATTTCCGAGGCCGGCTGGAATCGCAATCACATCGCCAGCGCGGTTCGAATACTGGGAAATGGCCTGTGGCTGGGGGAATATTTCGATGGCGAACAGCGCCTCGACATCATTCTCAAGGCAAACCCCTGGAATTCCCCTGAGGAGCTGGAAAGCACTCCGGTGATGACCCCTGCTGGCGGTGTGGTGCCGCTCGGTGAACTGGTCGATATTGAACGCACCACTGGCCCCGGGCAGATCCGACGGGTGAATGGCAGACGCACCGTTACCTTGGCCGTGAGCCCGCCAGAAAATGTTTCGCTGGAAACGGCGGTGGCGAAAATCCAGCAGGACATTGAACCGGCTTTGCGTGCTGCTCTGCCTGCGGACGGCACCATCATTTACGGCGGCAGTGCAGACAGCTTGCAGGATGCCATTATTTCCATGAGCCGGAATTTCGGTCTGGCGCTGGTCATCCTGTTCCTGCTGATGGCGGGCTTGTTCCGTTCGCTTAAAGACAGCGCGATCGTAGTGCTGACCATTCCCCTGGCCTGGGTAGGCGGCGTAGTTGCCTTGCGGTTGCTCAATCTGGTCAGCTTCCAGCCTATGGATCTGCTGACCATGATCGGCTTCATCATCCTGTTGGGGCTGGTAGTCAACAATGCCATTCTGTTGGTTGATCAGACCCGCCGCGCCGAACAGGAAGGCATGAGCCGCGATGCTGCGGTTGAATATGCCTTGCAGGTGCGCATGCGCCCCATATTCATGAGCACGCTCACCAGCATTTTCGGCATGCTGCCCCTCGTGCTTTTACCCGGAGAGGGCAGTGTGATCTACCGCGGACTGGCCACCACCATCGTTGGCGGTATGGCCTGTAGCCTGGTTTTCACCCTGTTCATGTTACCCAGCCTGCTGCGCATGGGGGTTACCCAAACCAAAGCGGTCGGCACTTCTGTGCCGCAAGCTGTAAAGCTCGAATCAGTGGCCTGAATTGACGATGACGCTGGAGATGACACCAAAAATGAAAACGAAACATTACCTGCTGACCTTAAGCTTGCTGCTGCCGACCCTGGCCTTAGCGCAATCTCCACCCCCGGCCAGCGTTACTGTGGACGCCGCCCGGCGCGACACCTTTCATGCCACCCTGGAAGTTCCAGGAACGGTAATCAGCCAGCACGATGCCCGGATTGCCGCCGAAACGGATGGCCGGCTGACCTGGGTTGCCGAGGTGGGTACCCGAATCGCCAAGGGTGAGGCCTTTGCCCGAATCGACGATGCCGACCTGAAGCTCAACCTCAAAGACAACCAGGCCCAGTTGGCCAGCCTGCAAGCGCAACAGCGCTTTCAGCAATCCAATCTGCAGCGTCTGCAGAAGTTGGCTTTGAGCAATAACGCCTCAGCCAACCAGATTGATGAGGCACAAGCTCAGTTGGACATGAATGTGCAAGCGATTGCCCGCGCTGAGGTCGCCATTGCCCAGACGCAACGACGTATTGGACAGGCCGCCATCGTCGCTCCATTCCCCGCCATTGTAGTCGATCGTCTGGTACAGGTCGGCGAGTTTGTCAGTCGCGGTGCACCGGTCGCCCGTCTGGTGGATACCGAAAATCGCGAAATCCGATTGCAAGCGCCCCTGGACCTTGCTGCTCACGTTTTCGAGGGCATGGAAGTTTCCATACAGCACAACGGGACTACCTCAATCAGTCCGGTGGTGCGTGTGATCCCGGTCGGCGACGAACGTTCGCGGATGTTTGAATTACGCGTCAGGGCCACTGATCCTTCACTGGTGATTGGCAGCCCGGTCCAAGTGGCATTGCCCAGCAGCGATCCCCGTTTGTTGCTGGCCATCCCACGTGATGCGCTGGTGCTGCGTGGTAATGAAGTGTTCGTTCTGCGCGTCAAAGACGGTAATACGGTTGAAAGAGTCAAAGTGGATACTGGCGTGGGCTTTGGCCATCTGGTTGAAGTAAGCGGTGATCTGAACGATGGTGATCAAGTGGTAGTCCGAGGTGCGGAACGCCTGCAGTCCGGTCAGTCCGTGGTGATAACCGGCGAGGCGCCTGGCTGATCCTGTCCATTTTTGTGACATATTTTGTCCACATTCATAGCTCAAGGTAAGGATGATTTTATGGATGGGCTGTTAAGGAGATTTTGAACGCTCAGGCAAAAATGATCAGCTTTACCCGGGTTTGTGTTTGGCAATACCCCTGAACATTGTCTTTCGCATGAATCCGGCTTTAATGGCCTGGTGGCATGATTGTCCACCAGGCCATTTTTTTGTTGGATCCCGGCTCGGGGCCCGGGAATGAGGTTCAGCTCGGGGGCCATGAATGCCGTTCAGCTCGGGGTTCGTGAATGAGGTTCAGCTCGGGGGTCGTGAATGAGGTTCAGCTCGGGGGCCGTGAATGAGGTTCAGCTCGGGGGCCGTGAATGACGGGGTTAGAAACACGTTGGCCGTGAATGACGACCGCTAACCCTACCCCCTTCATGCCAGGCACCCCTTGGATCGTCACCCCGGCCTTCGAGCCGGGGTCCAACACCCGATGGATCCCGGATCCAGTCCGGGATGACGAGAAAGGGCGGCGGAGGCGCTCGCCGAA
>JBGTHE010000700.1:0-2202 GCA_041746335.1 Lysobacterales bacterium
CGGTACTTCGATTACTTCCATGGCGATTGGCGTCACAGACGCGGAGAGTGATCCGGTTACATGCACTCTCTCTGGTTTACCCGCGGGGCTCTCTGAGACTTCAGAATGTGTAATTGGTGGAACAATCATAGCTACGCCGAATACCTACGTTGTGAGTATTACCGCGAACGATGGCAAGGTGAATTCTGCGCCTGTGAATTTCAATTGGACGGTTACAGCAGCAACTGCAAGTCCTGAAATACCGCCCGCCCCAGCAGCCATGCCAAACATGGCTGCTCCGCTTAGTTCCTCAACTGCGGGTGCAACGGCAGGAAGCTTCCGGGTCAATGAACAGGGCCATGCAACCTACAGCATTCCCATTCTCACAGCTCCTGGTTCCGGAGGCATGGCTCCGCAAATCAGTCTGGATTACTCCAGTGGTGGCGGTAACGGCCTTATGGGAATGGGTTGGTCGCTGGGTGGCTTATCAGCCGTTAGTCGTTGTGGCCAAACGCTGGAACAGGATGGCCCCAATGCGGTTCGTGGCGTCACGCTGACTTCAACTGATCGATTCTGCCTGGATGGCCAGCGTCTGATCCTGGTCGACAACGGGACATACGGAGCCGCAAACAGCGAGTACCGCTTGGAAATCGATCCGATTACCAAGATTATTGCCCATGGCCAGGTGGGCAATGGACCACAAAGTTTCACGGTCTGGCGCAAGGATGGCAGCGTCACTAAGTACGGCGATATCGTACCTCCCGGCGCATCAGTCACTACTACTGACTCGGGCATTGAGGCGCGTGCCAGCGACAATCAAACAGTATTGGTTTGGGCGCAAAAAATGGTCAGTGATTCAGCAGGTAACTACATCATTTATCAATATGATGAAACTGGTCAGAGTCTAGGCGACTCGGTTGAGTTTGTATTGCAAAAAATCAGCTACACCGGTAATACCCGAGCCCCAACTACCCCCTATGCTGAACTGAATTTCATCTACGACACTGATCGTGATGATGTACAGCAATCCTATCTGGCGGGCGCCGAAATCATGCAGGTCCGGCGTCTGGTTCGCATCGAGTCCAAAGCTAAAGTCAGTGCTGGCAGCTCCATGGAGTGGCTGCGCTCTTATGAACTCAGTTACAGCAATGACCCTCAAAACCGCGAATTGCTGAGTTCGGTTCAAGAATGCCGTGACAGCTCAAAAGCAATTTGCTTCCCCCCAACTTCATTTGAATGGTTGCAACGCAATGAAGCTGTCAGTGGCTCAACCACGGGCGGCTTCAGTCTGCCGAGCGCGACATCTGGAACAACTCTGGCCGACGTCAATGGAGATGGTCTGCCTGATCTGCTCTATGTCGAGAATGATAGCGGCGTGTTCCGGTTAAAGCTTGTGATGGCAACCAGCGCAGGTGGATTTTCATCCGAAGTCAATAATCTGGTGCTCCCTCAACGAGAAGTTGGGACCCCGGTGACTATTACCGTCATCGATACTAACGCCGATGGTTTTCAAGACGTGATCTACCCGTATAACAACGGCGGTGGTGTCAAGTGGTATGCGCTTTTGTCAACTGGAGCGGCATTGAGTACCTCCGCCATTCAGATAGGCAATGCCGTGACAGAAACTCCCTCACTACTTAAGGTGATGGACTTTGATGGAGATGGGCTGGCCGACTTGTTGTACGGGTATCACATACAAGGTGGCGGCGCAGGCCAGACGTTGGTGTGGCAGCGAAATACCTATGTGCCGGGAGGCCCCGCAGGGTTCGTTAACGCTGATGAGATTAGTGTTGAACTGACCGGATTGTTTCCTGACCAAGTACCACACGCCACTAATGGAATCTGGCATGTCGGCAATGGTCTACCTGGATTTGCGAATGCCTCCAGTCCCGTGCGCAGCCAGGTACTCGATTACAATGGTGATGGGTCTGCCGATCTCTTGGCGAAAGTGTCCGTGTCGTATTGCTGGTCAGTGGATGGACCTTGTGATCCAGAATTCGGAGGCTTGTCAGATGAAACACAATTTGAACTGGAAAATCTCGATCCTGGTCCCTTTGCTGAAGTGGTAGAAGCTCCCGAATCTGCGGCTCAAGGTGGTACCAGCCTTGTGGCAGATTTTTGGGTGGTTTACATCAGCGATCCATCGGATGGGCAGACTCCTCGATTCAGGCAATATGAAGTAATTGCTAGAGGTGAGAATTGCACCTTGAACGAGCTGTGCAA
>JBGTHE010000701.1:0-4714 GCA_041746335.1 Lysobacterales bacterium
TCATTTAGTTGGGCTATGCGAACAGTAATTAAACGTCGGTCCGTTTCCAGCTGGGTTTCACCCGGACCGCGCAGCCCTATACCGCCCTTTTGGCGCTCAAGGTGAGTCCAGCCGCGGATCAGGCGGGTGGACAAGTGCCGCAACTGGGCCAGCTCGACCTGCAACTTGCCTTCGTAGGATTGTGCCCGCTGGGCGAAAATATCGAGAATCAGTGTATTTCGATCCAGGACCCGGCAGCCACAAGCCTGTTCGATATTGCGTTCCTGGACGGCACTCAGTGCCTGGCTGATCAGCACCAGGTTTGCGTCGTGGTCCCGCACCATGTCTGTTAATTGCTGGATTTTGCCTTTGCCCACGTAATAGCGGGCATCGGGCCGGTCGCGCGGAGCAGGAAGTACGGCAACCACCTCAGCTCCGGCAGAGCGAGCCAGTTCCTTGAATTCGTCCAGAGATTCCGGTCCGGTGAGTCTGTAGACCGGATGGAGAATTACCGCCCGGTCACCTCGTTCAGCGCGATCAAACAAGGCCAATCCCAAGGGAAATCACAAGTTCAATCCTGTTCATCTTCCTCGTCGAATACACGCACGTTACGAGCTGGGACAACTGTAGAAATCGCGTGCTTGTAAATCATCTGACTCACCGAGTTTTTCAGTAATACAACGAACTGATCGAAAGATTCGACCTGTCCCTGCAGTTTGATTCCGTTAACCAGATAAATAGAAACAGGAACACGTTCACGCCGCAACGCATTTAAAAATGGTTCTTGTAACGATTGACCCTTTGACATGGCCGTTCTCTCCTTTTTTTGTAGTTCATGCCCCGCCGCTCGACCATACGGCGCGAGATACGACTTATCTGGATGCTGCAAGCTCATGATTCAAGGAATCGATCGAAGTCTTGTAACACCGCTTTTTGCGCGTCTTCCCGCTGGAGATCATACCACAGGGCTTCGGTTTCCCGCCTCAACCAGGTTAATTGCCGTTTTGCCAACTGACGGGTCGCGGCTTGGGCCTGGCGGATCATTTCCGGTTGATCCATTTCGCCCAATAAATGGCTCCAGGCTTGACGATAACCGACACAGCGCAGAGCCGGCATGTGCGGGCTCAGGTCGCCCCGATCCATCAATGTCCGAACTTCCTGGAGGAAGCCCTGTTGCAGCATGTGCAGGAAGCGTTGGTTGATGCGTTGGTGTAATTCTCCCCGGAAATTTGGGCAGACCACCATCCTTAATACCCGGTAAGCACAATTGTGATCGGGTTGCTGGCTTTGCAACTCGCTCATGGGGCGGCCCGTGAGGGTGATAACCTCAAGCGCCCGCTGGATACGCTGGGGATCGTTTGGGTGGATCCGCTCGGCGATGAGGGGATCAAGCTGCCGCAGGCGCAAATGCAAAGCAGGCCAACCCAACTGTCGGGCTTCCACTTCCAGTTGTTGGCGCAAGTCCAAATCCGCTGCGGGCAAATCTGCCAACCCGCCGGTGAGAGCGCGAAAGTACAACATCGTGCCTCCCACAAGAAAAGGCACGCGACCTCGTCCCGTAATTTCTGCCATTTCGCTCAGGGCATCATCGCGGAATTCCGCTGCCGAATAGCTCTCAGCCGGATCGCGAATATCGATCAGACGGTGTGGTGCCTCGCTGAGCACAGCAGCATCGGGCTTTGCCGTGCCTATGTCCATTTGGCGGTACACCATCGCCGAATCGGCACTGATGATATCGACCGGGTAGCGCTTTGCGAGCTCGACTGCCAGTCCAGTCTTTCCGGACGCAGTCGGGCCCATCAAAAAAACGGCGGGAGGCAGGTGCCTGGTGTTCATCATGCTATCTGCCGCGCAAGAAGAGGCGATCCAGCATACTCATGTCAAGTTGCACCCAGGTGGGCCGCCCATGATTGCACTGCCCGCTGCGTTCGGTATGCTCCATGTCCCGCAAAAGCGCATTCATTTCGGCCAGACTCAACTGGCGATTGGCCCGAACAGATCCGTGGCACGCCATGGTCGAGAGCAGTTCATGAGTTTGATTTTCAATGCGCTGGCTTTGGCCTTCCCGAGCCAGGTCCGCTATCACATCGCGTAACAGCCCGGCCCCATCAGCATCGGCCAGCAATGCTGGCAAGGCACGCAACAGCAAAGCTTCCGGTCCGCTGCGGTCATACACCAGCCCGAGGCTGGCCAGCTGCTCGCGGTGATCTTCGGCAACATCCGCTTCAGCTTCACTCAGAATCACACTGGTTGGCACCAGCAGGCGCTGGCTGCGGATACCCTCTCCTTCAAGTCGGGATTTCATGCGTTCGTACGTGATGCGCTCATGTGCTGCATGCATGTCTGTCAACACCAATCCGGAACGGTTTTGGGAGAGTATGTAGACGCCATGAAGTTGTGCCAGGGCAAAACCCAAAGGTGGCAATTCGGAATCCTGGTCGTCCGCCAAAGTTGCTGCATGCGCAGGTGCATTGGCCAATACTTGCTGGTAAGCAGCAATTTGATCCGCCACCGGCAACCCGATGGCTCCCTGGGTGTAGAAGCCACTTGAAAAAGCACCCCCTCCCGACGAATGGCCCTGAGGCAAGCCACTGCCCGGACGCAACATCCCGGCCCCACTGCCTGCTTGCGCCAGGGCATGATGCAAGGCAGCAAACAGAAAATCGTGCACTGCCCGTCCATCACGAAATCGCACTTCGTGTTTTTGTGGGTGCACGTTTACATCCACCATGGCTGGCGGCAAATCGAGATACAACACGAAAGCAGGATGACGGCCGTGAAACAGGACGTCCTGGAATGCCTGTCGCACGGCATGAGCAATCAGGCGATCCCTGACGGCCCTGCCATTGACAAAGAAGAACTGACGGTCTGCCTGGGCACGGTTGAAACGCGGTTCTGCAATCCAGCCTCTCAATGCAAGCTCACCGCGCTGCTCGGAAATCTCCAGTACGTGATCCACGAAATCATCACCCATGGCAGCACCCAAGCGCTTTTTTTGCAAAGCATCAGAGTCCGCCAAAGGATAGAAAGCCACGCGCTTGCCGTTATGCTCCAGCTGGAACGCTACATCGAAACGGGCCAGGGCAAACTTTCTCAGCAGGCCATCTGTGTGGTTGAATTCAGTACGATCCGCCCGCAAAAATTTGCGGCGCGCTGGCGTGTTATAAAACAGGTCTGCCACTTCAACGCGAGTGCCCAAAGGCACTGCATGTGGCTGAGGTTTCGAAACCTCACCATTGCGACTGCTCACGACCCAGCCATGATCCTGGGTGGCGTGATGGGATGCAATTTCCATTCGCGACACGGAGGCTATGCAGGGCAAGGCTTCTCCACGAAACCCCAGGGTGGCTACATTTTCCAGGTCAACCAGAGATGCGATCTTGCTGGTGGCATGGCGTTGCAGGGCCACAGGCAGATCCTCACGAGCAATTCCGCTGCCGTTATCCATCACCCGCAATAGATTTTTGCCACCTTGTTCCAGGCTGACCGTGATATGACTGGCGCCGGCATCCAGGCTGTTCTCCACCAATTCCTTGACCACGGATGCCGGGCGCTCAACCACCTCTCCGGCGGCTATCTGGTTGATAAGGTGGTCGGGCAGGACCTGGATACTCATGAACTCACGCGGGCAGTGAATCGGATATGTTTTATCAACAGAGAACCTATCAGGCGTACTGCAGATTGCAACTCTTTTCGGTGGAACAATCAGCGCCACACCCCACCCAGCAGATAAAGGTGTCGATTTGAAAGGCAGGCAGTTTAACAAGCTAAAGCTATAGGGTCCGGAAGCAGACGATTAGCCAGAGCTTCAGATGCTGGGAATCAACAACTCACTGCCCACTTTGATCACATCGCTTTTGAGGTCGTTGGCACTGCGCAAGCGGTAGACTGTGACCTGGTAGCGGCTGGCGATATCGCCCAGGGTATCTCCGCTCACTACACGGTGACGTATGGGTTGGCGATTAGCTGCAATCCAGGTGCCGGGTGGTGGGCTTAGGTAGAAATAGTCCTGCACGCCGTTAGCAATAGCTCCCGCAATTTTTTTCTGCCAGGCCGGATCGCGCAGGCGCTTTTCTTCGTCCGGATTGCTGATAAACGCCGTCTCCACCAGGATCGAAGGTACATCGGGTGATTTCAGCACCATGAAATTCGCATGCTCTACCGTATTCTTGTGGGTTTTGCCTACCGAGCGCATGGAATTGAATACCGTTCCCGCTACCAGGTTGCTAGCTTCCATGGTGGCGCTTTGCGACAGGTCCAGCAACACTGAAGCCAGCATACCGTCCTTGTCACCCAGGGTTACGCCGCCGACCAGATCCGAGCTGTTTTCACTATCAGCCATGCGGCGGGCAAATTCGCTGGAAGCCCCGCGACTGGATAGCACAAATACCGAAGAGCCCGTTACTGAAGATTTGGTGAAAGCATCGGCGTGGATCGAAACAAACAGATCAGCCCGGTTTTTCCGGGCCTTTTCGTAACGATCCCGATGAGGAATGTAGTAATCGCCGTCGCGCACCAATACAGCTTGCATTCCGGGCTGAGCGTCAATAGCCTTTTTAAGTTCGCGCGATATTGCCAGCACCACGTCTTTTTCCCGGGTGCGATTAGGGCCCAGGGCACCCGGATCCTCACCACCGTGGCCAGGATCTATGGCAACCACCACCTTTCGATCACTTTCTGATGGCTTTGCGATCTGCTTGATGGGATCGGGCATACTGCTGCCGCTTTCCGGATA
>JBGTHE010000702.1:0-3244 GCA_041746335.1 Lysobacterales bacterium
CGCCGCTGGCCAGTTTGGGTAGGTAATGTTTCTTTTGATCTTCGGTGCCATAGTGCAGCAACAACTCACCGGGGCCCAGCGAGTTGGGCACCATGACAGTTACTGCGGCAGTCTGATTTCGGCTGGCAAGTTTCATCACGATGGCTGAATTGGCCTGTGCAGAAAAACCAAGCCCGCCATAAGCTTCCGGAATGATCAGCCCGAAGAAGCGTTGTTCCCGGATGTAGCTCCAGACCTCTTCTGGCAGATTGCGATGATGGTCACAAATTTTCCAGTCATCCAGCATGTGGCACAGCACATCGGTAGGCCCCTCCAGGAAAGCTCGTTCTTTCTCGCTCAGCGAAGGCTTGGGAGTTTTGAGCAGAGCCCGCCAGCGTGGGCGACCAGAAAAGATCTCTGCATCCCACCAGACTGTTCCCGCATCCAGAGCTTCCTGTTCGGTTTCTGAAACGGTCGGCATGACTTTTCGGAACCAGCCGAACAGGCGATCGCTGATCAAAAGACGCCTCAAGGGCTTGATGGCAAATCCCATCAGGGTGACGGCAATGATGCCGTTGGCGTAGCGAAACCAGCTGGGAACATAAAACAGATGACGCAACTCAGTCCATGCCACTGTCAGGCTGACCATGATGGCAATGGCAATCAGGAGAGGAACCCGGTTATAAGCGAGCAACAGCAGTGTGAATATCAGTACTGCAAGGTAAAGGAATTCCATCGCAAGTCCTTCGGATAATCCTCAAGGCCGTTTTGGTCTGCATCGCTCAAGACCGACGTGGAGCCAGGGCCTGCAAACAGAGTCTTAGGCCATGCATGATAAAGAGCTGCGAATCTGGGGGTCAAGAAATCTCTGTCCGGATTGATCCGGGAGCCGCATTCACCGTAAAATTTCTCGGATGTGTCCGGCGTTTAGGTGTACCATTTGAGCGTTTCGGATTTCGTTTAAATACAATAATATGTAAGGAGTTTTTAAGTGCCAATCGAACGCACCCTTTCGATC
This sequence comes from Lysobacterales bacterium, assembly GCA_041746335.1. Classification (GTDB taxonomy): domain Bacteria; phylum Pseudomonadota; class Gammaproteobacteria; order Xanthomonadales; family SZUA-36; genus JAWXBM01. Next base: position 998 of record JBGTHE010000702.1, read on the forward strand.
ATAAAACCGGACGCCGTTGCCAAGGATGTGATCGGAGAGATTTACAGCCGATTTGAACAGGCTGGATTGAAAATTATTGCCGCTCGGATGAAATTGCTTTCCACTGCGGATGCGGAAGACTTTTACTCAGTACATCGCGGCAGACCATTTTTCAACGACCTGGTCAAGTTCATGATTTCAGGACCGGTAATGATTCAGGTGCTGGAGGGCGAAAATGCCATCGCCCGTAACCGAGAACTGATGGGGGCAACCAATCCCAAAGACGCGGCACCCGGAACCATTCGTGCCGATTTCGCGCAAAGCATCGATGCCAATGCCGTGCATGGCTCTGATGGCCCCGATACCGCCAAAGCCGAAATTGCACATTTCTTCGGTCCCGCTGACATCAATTCACGCTGATTAATCGACCAACTCACATGTCTGCAACATTAAGCCGAATCAACCTGATGGATCTGGACCAGAACCAGATGAGGGATTTCTTTACCTCCATCGGTGAGAAGCCTTTCCGTGCTGAGCAGATACTGAAATGGATCTATCACCAGTATGTGACTGATTTCGAGCACATGACCAACCTCGGAGTGGCATTGCGACAACGGCTGGCTGACCTGGCCGTCATTCAGCCTCCGCAAATATTGACGGAAAAAATTTCCGCTGATGGCACCATCAAGTGGCTGATGGGCTCAGGTGGCGGCAATGCCATAGAAACTGTGTTCATTCCTGAGCCGAAACGTGGCACCTTGTGCATTTCCTCACAGGTTGGCTGCGCGCTGAATTGCACTTTTTGTTCGACCGGTGCGCAAGGCTTTAACCGGAATCTGTCGGCCAGCGAAATTATCGGTCAGGTGTGGCTCGCTGCCCGTGCTCTGGGGCACGAGCGGAACGGCCGAAGGCGAATCACTAATGTGGTGTTCATGGGTATGGGTGAGCCACTGTTGAATTTCGATGCGGTGTTGCCGGCCCTTTCCTTGTTGCGGGATGACCTGGGTTTTGGGCTGGCAGCAAAGCGAGTCACTGTGTCCACGGCAGGCCTGGTGCCGGGCATAGATCGCTTGCGCGACACCATCGACGTTGCTTTGGCTGTTTCATTACATGCGCCTGATGATAAATTGCGTGAGACCCTGGTGCCTTTGAACCGGAAGTATCCCATCAAGGAATTGATGGCTGCCTGTGCGCGCTATGCTTCCGACAAACACAAGCGCAAAGTCACATTTGAATACACCCTTATGGATGGCATCAACGATCAGCCGGAACATGCCCGGCAACTGGTCAAGTTACTGCGCCGGATTCCCAGTAAGCTGAATCTGATTCCTTTCAATCCGTTCCCGGGCACCACGTATCGCTGTTCTCCCCCGGAACGCATTCGAGCTTTCCAGGAAACGGTAATGGCCGGTGGCTTGATCGCCACGGTGCGCAAAACCCGCGGCGACGATATCGATGCAGCTTGCGGGCAACTGGCAGGTAAGGTCTTGGACAGAACCCGCCGCAGCGCTCGCATCAAAGAACTGCAACAAAGCGCATGATGCATTCGAGTTCACGCTTGCTTTTGGGGCTGCTCCTGACGCTTCTGCTGTCAGCCTGTGCAAGCAGCGGTGACACCAAATCCGGTGCAAAGTCAGAGAACAGGAAAGCCGCTGAGACCAATGCTGCGCTGGGCCGGCAATATCTGGACCGGAAACAATACGAAGTTTCCCTCGAAAAACTGAAGCGCGCTGTAGCCTTTGATCAGACTTACGCGCCAGCTCATACCTTATTGGGCGTGTTGTATGAAACCATCGGCGAATCTAAAAAGGCTGGCGAAGAATACAAGCTGGCTGTGCGTTACGATCCGGAAGACGGTGAAGTAAATAATAACTACGCTGTTTTTTTGTGTGCACAGGGCGATTACAAAGCAGCCAGTCCGCACTTTGAGACGGCACTTAAAGATCCGTTTTACACGACCAAGTACGTGGCTGCAGCCAATGCGGGAATGTGTGCGTTGACCAATAACGATCTGGACAGAGCCGAGATTTATTTGAGACAATCTCTGGAGTACGACAAAAAGTTTGCACCAGCATTGTTGCCCATGGCACAAGTGAGTTATCGTAAACAGGATTATTTAAGGGCGAGGGCCTTCCTGCAGCGTTATGAGGCAGAAGGTCAGATAAATTCTGAGAGTCTGTATCTGGGGTTATTGATAGAAAGTGAATTGGGGGATGAAAAAGCAGCCAGCCATTATCGGGAAAATCTGATGGATCAATTCCCGGGCTC
>JBGTHE010000703.1:0-3502 GCA_041746335.1 Lysobacterales bacterium
ACCAGCCTACTTTGGTGGTGAAATCCGCGGGGGAGGCAAGGCTTTGACCAATGCCTGCATTCGAGGCGTTTTGATGGTGATGGTGTTGTACGTTTTTCTGAATGCAGCACTGGCTTTCAGTGTGCCTTTGGCGTCTCTGGCAGGCCATGAGCTGGCCCTTGCGGGCGCTCTGGATATGGCCTGGGGAGCAGGCAGCGGTCAGTTCGTGATCGTTGCTGCGATATTGTTCCTGCTGGCTCACCAGAACCTCAACTACATGTCCGGCCCGCGCATACTTTATGCCCTGGCAGAGGATGGCTTCTCTACCCGTCGCGCTTCCTCAATTGGCAAACAGGGCAATCCAATTTTTGCCGTATTCCTGACCTGGGCTGGTGCGGCTGGTCTGCTCATGGCGGGTGGTTTCGAATTTCTGCTGAATCTGTCTGCTCTGTTTTTCGTGGTGCTTTACGCAGCGTTAATGATTGGTGTGTTGGTTCTGCGACATCGCGAACCGGATGCTGAGCGCCCGCATCGCGCCTGGGGCCACCCCTATAGCACAGTGTTTTGTCTCGTGGCATGGATCGCTATTGCCATTATCATGGCTGTTGCTGCACCACAGAGCGCGCTGAGCGCGGTGCTGATGACGGCCGCTTCCGTTCCGATTTACCTGGCTGTGCAATACTGGCGCGGGAAAAATAGCTGAGGTTATGAGAGTACTTATGGTCATATCCCTGCTGCTACTGCCTTCGCTGCTTCCGGCAGCGGGTGGCGTGGTGATGGAAGGCGAGCAATGCACCATGCATATCGATTTCTACAGCGCCCGCTTTACCGCCTACCAGCCCAATACGCAGGGCAACGAGGAGTTCTGCGAAGAGTTGCCCGACACTGGCCTGACTGTGTTCGTGCTGGATTATCTGCACCCTAGCCTGAAGCTAGTGCCAGTAGACTTTCGCATCATTCACAACACCACCGACCAGGGGCCTTTTGCCCTTTGGGATGACGTGGCCAAACTCGGCGATCTGCAGCCTCTGACTTTGTTCTACCAGGGGCCAGCCATTGAGGGCGATGCGTCCTTGCAGCTCGAATATGAATTTTCCGAGCCGGGCGCATACATCGGCATCGTGACTGCCGGCCATCCCAGCAATGATCAGATTTATCGTTCTGTTTTTCCCTTCGAGGTAGGTAAACCGCGCTACCAGGCAGCGCTTCTCGCGTTGGTCATTCTGGGCTCCCTGGCCTTGTACGGGTGGCGGCGGCAAGTAGGCATTCGGCGAACTGAGAGTTCCAGCGCATGAAACGGAGTGTTTGGTGGATCGTGGCTATTGTGCTGGCGCTTTTGTGTTACCCGCCGCAGTGGTATCCGCAATCCGTGAAGCGTTTTCAGACCAGCCTGTTCGGCGCGCCAGTTGATCGGCCTTTGCCCGCCTCGAATGCGCACGATATGTCCGGCGCCATGCCCGACAACAATTCCGGCGATGGGCACGGCGAAATGCACGCGCCCACAGAACCCCCTGAAGTGTTCTGCCCGGAAGACCCGGAAAACTGGCGCGCAGCGCACACCATTGAAGGGGTGGAAGTTGAGGCGTCCGAGCCCTGCGTGGCCGACAACCCCTGGCTGGTGGCAGCTTCAGTACTGGGCAGCAACAACGTTTCAGCTGAAACGCTGATGCGCAGCGGCCTGACCCCCGATGCAGTGGAAATCGGTCGGGATTTGGATGGTGATGGCGATCCGGATGAAATCCATATCCGTCTGGAAGTAGCCGAACTCAACGGGGCCTCTGCTATCACCGATACGCCGGTTACCCGTTATGCCATTGCCCCCGGTGTTGAGCCGGGGTTGTGGGTGTTTGTACCCAAACTTACCGGCATGGCTGTGGAGAATTTTGAATCCCAACAGGCGCGGCCTGAGTTGAGGCTACCCTCGCCCGCGATTCGCATCGAACAGGGCGACGTGGTAAGAATCACGCTGGAAAACAGCCACTACATGCCGCATACCATTCACCTGCACGGCGCTGATCATCCCTTTGTGGATGTCAATGGTGAGGGTAATGACGGTGTGCCGCTGGTCAGTGAAATTCCGGTGCTGCCCGGCGCGGCGCGCACGTATGAGCTGTCGCCCCGGCATTCCGGCACCATGTTCTATCACTGCCATGTGCACGCCCATGTACACATGCAGATGGGTTTACAGGGCTTGTTCATCATTGAAGAAAACCGCCCCAACAACTGGCTGCAAACCCTCAATCTCGGCGCCGGTCAGGTGCGGGTGCGTTCGGTTGCTTCGCGGGAGAAATACGACAGCGAATTCGATCTGCATTATATGGATCTGGATCGTCAACTGGTGGAGCGCATTCAACAGAGTAATGACCCGCGCGTCATCACCAAGTCCATGCACAACGACTATGCCATCAACGATGCTACTCAGGATTATTTCACCATCAACGGCCGCTCCTTCCCCTACGCCTTTCGCGAGTCTCTGGTCGTAGGCGGCGAGGGTGATCACATCAAGCTGCGGGTGGTGAACGGTGGCGAAAAAGGCCTGGCCTTACACACTCACGGCCACAAGTTCACGGCAACGCATCGCGATGGAGTGGAAATACCTGAGCTGGCTCGGTCACCGCAGGACGTAGCCTGGATGGCCACCGCTCAGCGGCTGGATCTGGATCTGGATCTGACCAACGATGGTCTGCATGCCGACGGGCCGGGTATCTGGATGTTCCACGATCACGAGGCCAAGGGTATGACAACCGATGGCATCGGGCCAGGTGGCAACAAAAGCGCCATCGTTTACCGCGAGTACATGAATGAGAATGGCTGGCCCAAAATTCAGGGCATGTCCTGGGATGCCTTTTTCACCGAGGCCTACTACCGTAAAGAAATTCCGGTCTGGAGCAGTTATTTTCCCAGACTGGACTATGCCGGTGAAGACCGCTGGCTGCTGTGGCGATTGCTGGGCCTGGCTCTGGCCGTGGGAATGCTGCTGGCACTGATGCTGAAAGTCCTGGTGCGCTGGCTTCTGGCCCCATGATCGCTCCATGATCGCTTCATGATCGCTTCATGATCGCCAAGGGACTTTTCCTGATCCGCTTTTTCCTGATCGTTTTCTGTTGTGTCACCACGGGCTTTGCACTAGGCCAGGAACCCGGGCCATTGAAGGCTGATCACAGCCAACACCGCCTTACCGTTGATGGCACTGGGCACGACCACCACAACATGACGGTGGACGTCGATGGCGCAGTGATGAACGAGAACTTCAACACCCTGCCGCGGGACTGCGACGCTATCAGCCGTGATTATCAATTCACCGTTCGTGCCGGACGCGCTTATGCCAATGATGAACCTGGGGTTATTTTCGGCATGAGTGATCCCGAAATCCGCGTCGAACCCTGCAGCCGGATTGAGGTGACTTTTATCAATGAAGATGAAGTCCGTCATCAGTGGATGGTGCACGGCTTGCCCAAATATCTGTATCCGGCGGGTATGTTCCACATAGAAGCGGTGGGTGGCGCACAGAAAACCGCTACCT
>JBGTHE010000704.1:0-5762 GCA_041746335.1 Lysobacterales bacterium
GCTTCCGCAACCAGAAAAGGCACAGAATCATGCGAAACAGATCGTTAATCAACGCAATTATATTCCTGGGGCTCATTGCAGCCAGCCTGGCCCATGCTCAAACCGGGGCTCAAACCGGGGCGCAGTCCGGGCAACCCACTCCGAAAGCCTCGGGGCTCGAAGAGGTGATTGTGACTGCCAGCAAGCGTGGCAATCAGTTCATCCAGGACATCCCGGTTACAGTACAGGCCTTGGCCGGAGACCGGCTGACGGAAATGGGCGCGCTGGACTTCAACGATTTCTACCGGCAAATTCCCAATCTCAGCGTCAATGACCAGGGGCCGGGACACAAAACCTACATCATCCGCGGCATCAGCTCGAGCGGAGCAGGCACGGTGGGATTGTATTTCGACGAAACCATCGTAACAGGTGAATTCCTATCCTCCGAGGGTGGACGGGCGCCCGATATCAGACTGTTCGACATGAACCGTATCGAGGTACTTAAGGGACCCCAGGGTACAACCTTCGGAGCGAGCTCCTTGTCCGGTACTATCCGCTGGATCCCGAACTACCCGGACCTCGCTGAGTTCTCGGCTGAAGTGGGCGGCACGCTGAGCGCCACCAAGGACGCCGACTTCCCCAGCTGGACAGTCGATGCGATGGTCAACGTGCCACTGATCGATGATCGCTTTGCGTTGCGCCTCGCAGCCACCGTGATTGAGAAGGAGGGCTATATCGACACGCGTTTCGCCCAGGGAGTTAATAGCGACGAAGCCCAGGCAGTCCGGGCCATGTTCGGTTTCCAGGCTACCGACAATCTCATGCTGTCCTTCACGGCGATGATGCAGAACGCCGATACCGACGGCCGTGCCGGCCACATGGACCTGCTGATCGACTTGCCAGCCAGCCCCTCGCTGAATGGCGGTCCTGCGCCGAGCGACCACTGGAATAACGCGCTGAGCGCGGAACCTTTTGAGGATGAGCTCCAGCTTTATAACCTCAAGGGTGAGTACAGCGCCGATTGGGGAACCATTACAGCCACCGGCTCGATTGTGGACCGTGAAACGCAATTCCACCGGGACTCTTCCACTGAGATCGAGATCATCACCGGCTATACCCGGCCCGCGGATGGTATTGGCCAATCCACCATCATCCAGCCCCAGGACCGCAAGCTCACTTCCGCCGAACTTCGGTACGCATCGAGCTGGGATGGCCCTTTCCAATTGCTGATCGGAGCGTTTACGCAGAAAGAGGAACGCGACTTCCAGAGCGCCATATTTACCGTCGATGCAGCTTCAGGCAAGGTCACCCCAAGTTCAATCACCGTGCTGGACCGTCTGGTTTACACCGAGATCGTGGAAAAAGCGATGTTCGGTGAGCTTACCTGGCAGGCGACTGATCGTCTGTCGTTTACGGGTGGCGTGCGCTGGTTCGACTTCACGCTGGATGAACAAGCCACGGCCGTCACTGGCTTCCCGGGAAGACCGGGTTCCGGCCCCGGCAGGCCGCTCGCTTCAGACGAAAGTGACGAAATCTTCAAGTTCAACGCCGCTTACGACTTCACCGACGATATTCTCGGCTACGCACTGTTCTCGCAGGGTTACCGCGCGGGTGGAACCAATGACCAGACGGCCGCCTCGCTTGCGGGTATCACCGTTCCGCCGGGCTTCGGTTCAGATTCGGTCGACAACTATGAACTGGGTCTGAAGACTACCCTGATGGATCGTCAACTGATGTTCAACGCCTCTGCGTTCTATATGGAATGGACGGACATCCAGGTTACACAGCGTGCCATCGCCCCGAGTGGGCTGTCATTTGCGTATCGCGGCAATGGCGGCGCGGCGGAAGTGACCGGCTTCGAGCTTGAATTACAAGCCTATCCAACCGACGTCCTGCAGGTGGGCGCAACATTCGGCTACACGGATGCCGAACTGACCGAGAATCTGCCGGTGCTCAACGATGGTCTGGATGGCGACAAACTCCCGTACGTCCCTGAGTACAGTTTCGGCATCAACGGCCGCTACGAGTTTCCACTCCTCACGGAGTTGGGGGGCACGGGTTTCGTCGGGGGCGACCTGACAGTTCAGGATGGCCAGACCAACCGGCTGCGGCCCACTGACCCCACCTATCGTGAAATGGACGGCCACACGATCGTCAGCCTGAGGGCCGGTGTTGACGCCGATCTGTGGTCAGCCATAGTCGGCGTGAACAATGTGTTCGACGAGGACGAGACGACGGCCTACCTTTTCAATGGCAATAGCCAGCCAAGGCCTACCGGCTACGTGCCGCCCGGCGAAGTCCGCCCCTGGCCGCGCACCTTCTTCGTGTCATTGCGCCGCTCGTTCTGAAGATCCGTCTGCTGAAATAATGCAAACCGTTCACACCTCCCACCCGTTTCACAAACGTGGTTGATGGAGGTGTGAACGTCAGCGGAGCCATTCCTGAGGGCAGCATTGAGGTTGTATCCACTGCGAATCCCCAGGACATCCAGCTCCGCCTCGTCAAGGACGACGAGAACACCGTTATGTTCTACTACCACTTTCGCGCCATCGGAGGGCGCGGAAGTGAATGCCGGTACCGCATCCTCAATGCCGGAGAAAGCGTAGCCAAACGATTGGCTGGCCGCACCGACGATGAGCATTGCTGGAACACTCCCGGCGCGATGGCTTCCTATGATCTGAAAAACTGGTTCCGCATCCCGGGGACGTATCAGGATGGCGTCTATTTTTTTTCGCATTGCCCCGAATACGATGCCTGCTACTATGCCTCCTGGCCACCTTACGGCCTGGCTCGTCTTCACCATCTGGTCGCCAGGGCTCAGGTGCTGCCGCACGTCCGGGTGACCTGCCTCGGGCATACGGTTGACGGGCACGATCTCGACCTGCTGACCATCGGCAACCCCGGAAAAGAAAAAACAGCCTGCTGGATCATGGCGAGGCAGCATCCCTCAGAGTCCATGAGCAGTTTTTTTGTGGAGGGTTTCATCGAGCGGATGTTAGACACAGCCGACCCTGTCGTTTCGGCCTTGTTGGAAAAGGGCGTTTTTTACGTAGTGCCCAACATGAATCCCGATGGCACCCAACGTGCCTACACACGCAACAACGCCACCGGTCACAATCTGAACCGCGCATGGCTGGAGCCCGACCCGAAATTAACACCAGAAGTTTTCCTGGTGCGTCAGGCCATGGAGCAGAAGGGTGTCGACTTCTCCATCGATTGCCATGGGGACCGCGAACTCCGGTGCAACTTCCTCGGAGGCCCGCTCGAAATTCCCTCAAAGTCACCGCGCCTGGACGGCTTGTTCGAGCAACTGAAAGACACCTGGGCCAGCGTCACCCCCGAATACGAAAGGGGCCACCCTTATCCGGGAGGCGCGCCTGAACAGGCTGATCTCAACATGGCGTGGAACTGGATCGCCGAACGATTCAACTGTCTCTCGGTGCTGCTGGAGCAGCCGTTCAAAGACACCCTCTGGCGGACCGATCCGGTTACGGGCTGGTCGCCAAAACGCGCCAGCGATTTTGGGAGAACGCTTCCGAGCGTGCTTTATCGCCTCATCGACCAGCTTCGATGAATTGACCCAGTTTATTGACCCCAGAAAAATTGACCCGGGAGAATTCAATGGCCACCAAGCCACGTGCAACCGCCGACACCGATCAAGTCCGGATCACGCCACTACAACCGACGTTTGGAGCTGAGATATTCAACGTGGATTTGGGGCAAGCTCTCCCGCCTGCCGTGTTTCAGAAAATCCGTTCGGCGTTCATCCAATACAAAGTGATTTTTTTTCGTGACCAGGACATCACCTCGGAGAACCAGGTTGCATTCGCACGCCTGTTCGGGGACATCCAGGATTACCCGGTATTCCGCTCGTCGGAAAACCCCGCGATGCAAGGCTTGCAATCGAAATACGCCAAGGCCGATATATGGCACACCGATCTGGCCTGGCTGGAACGGCCACCCTTTGCCGCCGTGCTCCGCTCACGGGTTATTCCTGACGTCGGCGGCGACACGATGTGGGCCGATGGCGAACGGGCCTGGCAGAATCTCCCGGGCGATCTTAAATCCCAAATCGACGAGCTGTCCCTGGTGCATGACTCATCGCGCATCGGCGCCCACTACCTGGATGGGGAAGAACGTGAAAGGCGTCTCGCCCGTGTGCGCGAATTGCGCAAGCAGTATCCATTGATCGCGCACCCCATTGCACCGACCCACCCCGAAACGGGGCGCAGATATCTGTTTGTGAATCCGGCCCTCGCCGAATCCATCGTCGGAATGTCGCAAGCCGAAAGCAAAGCGTTGCTCGATCGGCTGCACCTGGAGTATTTACGGCCGGAAAACACTTTGCGGTTCCGTTGGTCCCAAAATGACATTGCGATGTGGGACGAGCGGCGGACTCTGCACTACGGCGTGTACGATTACGGCGACAAGGAACGCGTGATGGAACGCGTGATCATCGCGGGTACGGATATTCCCTGCCGGTGATTGTCCACCGCCAGGGCAAACCGGAGTCGCAGGCGATTCAAAGCACCGTGACGGCCAGGGCAACGGATCATGCACCTGCGCCCATGTCCAGACGGACCAAGCGCTCGCTGGCCCTGTCCATCGTCGCTGCGGTGATTGAGGGCTACGACGCCACGGTTTTCGCCGTCTATGCGGTCGTTATCGGCGCGAAGTTCTTTGCCACTAATTCCGGCGCCAGTTCACTGCTGCTCGCAATGAGCGCTTTCGCCGCGGGATATGTGACGCGGCCATTGGGTGCACTGTTGCTGGGTGGCCTGGCAGATCGCCTGGGAAGAAAGCTTTCCGTCACGGTGATCGTGATCGTCATGTGCACCGCCACCGGCGTGATCGGTCTGTTGCCCACCTATGAGACGATTGGCGTTGCTGCTTCCATCATCGTGGTTCTGGCGCGCATGCTGCACGGGTTGGCGGCCGGCGGTGCCACTGGAACCGGCACCCTCTACATTGCCGAACTGGTATCGGAGCGCAATCGCGGATTGTTCGTCAGTGCCAAGCAAAGCGCTTCAGTCGGGTCTTTCCTGATCGCCATTCTGTGCGGAACGGTGCTGCTCACTGCTGCTGATGCGCAGGCCAGCGAATGGGTTTGGCGCGTGCCATTCCTTCTGGCTTTGCCCCTCGGTTTGCTGGGTATATGGCTGCAGCGCTCCGGTGAGGAGACCGCGGACTACGAGGCCAAGAGCGAGCAACTGAAACGAAGCAACCCGATCGCATTCGCATTTCGGAACTACAAGGCGCGGGTGGGTCTGGCGACACTGAGCGGCATCCTGCACAACAGTTCGGCGCTGGTGGTTTTCCTCTTCATGCCGGCCTATGCGGTATCGCAACTGGGGCTCACCATCGCTGATGTCACCATCGCCGGCACCGTGAGCGCACTGCTCACCATCGGTGCAAACACGTTGGGTGGCCACATCGCCGATAGGATCGGATTCAAGAAAGCCATGCTCATATCAGGGTCGGTGACGCTGCTCGTCACCTACCCCATGTTTGCATTGCTGGTGTCTGCACCCAGTCTGCAAACACTCATGCTGGTGCAGGCGACACTGGGTGTCGTCAGCGCACCGTTCTGTGCTGTCAATCTGGCATTCAAGGCTCAGCTTTTCCCGGCCGAAGTGCGCGGCACCTGTCTGTCAGTGAACAATAGCCTGAGCACCCTGCTGTTTGTCGGGCTCTCTTCGGTAATGGTGACCTGGATGCTGGACCTCGGAATCCGAATGGCACCGGGGCACTATTTGGCCGTGACCTCCGCGCTGAGTATTGTC
>JBGTHE010000705.1:0-7184 GCA_041746335.1 Lysobacterales bacterium
CAAAGACAAAAAGTTGGGAAGCAAAAAGACGTTTTGAACACGCAAGAAGTAATCCACCTGCACGGGAATGGATTCATCAGGCCTGGCATAAGAAAACGCCCGCAATGCGGGCGTTTTCTTTACTTCAAAAACTACAGTCTGTCAAAAACGCTGGGCCCAACGGATGCCGTAGCTCCTTGGACGAATGTACACCTGGTCGAAGTCCAGTCCGCTGGGGCTGGCATAGCCAGGATCGCCGATACTGATCTGGCCATGTTCATCCAGAACATTGTTGGCATAAAAAGTCAGCGACCAGTTGTCACGCTCAAGCCCGGTCGACAGGTTCAGAACACCGTAGGAGCCCATCCGCGCGCGGCGCTCATTGGATACTTCCAGGTCATTCCACGATCCATCCCGATAAGACCAGGCCGCTTGAGCAAACATAGGCCATTCTGACAGATCAAAGGTATAGCGCCCTACGACCGTATATTGGAGTTGCGGGACAAAGGGCATGGGTGTCCCCTTGGGCGAATCGGGTGGCAGGCCGTTGATACGATCCTGATCACGACGCCAGAAGTCTTCTTCCAGGTTGGCATCGTTGTATGAACCCGCCAGCGACAACAACAGGTTGTCTGTTGCCGCCCAGTCCAGATCCCACTCTAGGCCCTTGGTCTGCGCATTACCCACGTTCTGGATAATGGTCAGGTTGGAAACGGTAAAGTCGAGGAAGCCATACTGGAAATCGTTCCAGTCGACGATGTAAGCCGCGCCGTTGAATCGTACAGCGCCTCCGGCCCATTCGGTTTTCCAGCCAATTTCATAGTTTTCCACAAAGTCAGGCTGGTATTTAGGAATGCCTGGCACTCGTGCCCGGTTCACACCACCGGCGCGGAAGCCTTCTGACCAGGTGAAATAAAGCATCTTGTCGTCGGTAACCCGCCACTCCAGGCTGGCCTTGCCTGCCCAGTCATCACCCTTGGAAACATCGTCCAGGATACCGGTATTGAAGCAGGGGTATTGCGGAGTTCCGTTGGCGCGGTCCTCGACAAAATCACCGTTTGCATCGTAAAAGCCGGTGCAATGACCAATGAAGCCGTTGAAACCGAACAAAGAGTTATCGTATTCGAAGTAGCGAGCACCCAGAGTCAGGGTAAGGTTTTCAGCAAAGTCCCAATAGGTTTCACCGAATATTGCGGCATCCTTGTCAACGCGGCGTTGGTAGGTTTGCCAGACGGCAACGCCGTTTTCAACTACTGATTGGGCGGGGTTCAAATCAGGAACCGTCCACTGCAGATCGAACAGATGCTCCTGCCTCTGATAGAACAGGCCTGCTACCCAGCGGAAACTGCCATCAGGGGATGACTGCAGTCGAATTTCATGGCTGTTGCGGTTGAAATTTTCATCGCCATCAACATATTGTGAACCGTCCGCACACCCGCCCATCGCATCGTAGTAAAGGCAATCGTAAGCGGCGTATACGTATTCCAGGTATTCAGCATAACCAGAATAGTCATACTGGCTTTCGACATCGCGATCCAGATAGGCACCCGCATAAACCAGGTTCAGGTCGCCAATATCACCGTCAACGGTAACTGTAGCTTGATACCAGTTTTCGTCCTGCCATTCCTCGAAGAAACTGGATATTCTGTAATCGCCACCGGTGTACTCGGGGTTTTCCCTCCAGCTGCCTTCAATATCGGAAGTCTGATATTGGAGGCCTGGTGTCACAGTCCAATTATCGGTGAGGTCAATTTTTAACAGGCTGCGAAAGCCGGATTTTTGGACGGTATTGTGATCATCTTCAACAATGGCAGAGTTGTTATTGATAATACCGCTGGCGGCATAGTTGATCTGCCCTTCAACGTTATCGATCCATCCAGCTTCATCCTGGTGCCATGCAACGAGTCGAACCGCCATGCGATCGTTGATGGGCAGATTGACAAAACCTTCTAGTCCATAGCCGGTATCGCCGTGCGATACCGAGTCGGCGAACAGGTCATAACCACCCTGGAACTCACCGATTACGGGCTTGTTGGTAATGATGCGCAAGGTGCCGGCCTGGCTACCCTGGCCGTATAGAGTGCCCTGCGGACCTGAAAGTGTTTCGATGCGTTCAATGTCGTAAACATGAACGTCGAGAATCTGGTTGATGGTGGTGATCGGTTGCTCATCCAGATAAACACCCACGCTGGGCATCGAAGCGGAATGGTTCCCATCGCCACCGCTGGAAATACCCCGCATGTAAACCTGGCCGTAACCCGGGCCATTGGAGGTAAAGCTCACCGTGGGCATGAACAGGATGTAATCGTCAAAGCCCTTGATCTGCAGATTTTCAAGATCTGCCGTGGTCAGGGCCTGAACGGAAACCGCCACGTCCTGCAAATTCGCAGAACGCTTTTGCGCCGTAACTACAACTTCTTCAAGTGAAGTGTCGGCCGCCTGCAATGGCGTGACAATGGTTGCAGCAATGGCTGTGCCAGCCAGCGCAAAGGAAATGGATCTGCTCAGATACGTTCGGTGAAGCTGTTTCATTCTAAGACCTCCCTACAGTCTTGGCTGGATTGGAAAAACCTCATGCTGAATTCTCATTTTTGATTGGGTCGGGCAGCTTTGTTTTGTGTGCTATGACAGTCTCTTCTATTTCTTCGAGATATGCTTCTTCAAGCTATGTGCCGTTGTTGTGTGCAACTGTAGTTCATCGACTGCCGTTTCGGCAACCAGCAAGTTATCATGTCTTCAAACGACCGCCTTCAGGCAAATCTGGGCAGCCGCTGTTTTGGCCCGATTTCATTATTGATCTACGTAGACTTTCGTGCAAGCCCGGGAAACCATGACTCAAACAAGCTCAGAACCGACCGGTAGTGTAAAAACCGCTTTGCGACATGCAGCACAATTGTTGCGAGTGAACCCGTCTTTGGCCGAACAGCAAGCACGAGAAGTGCTCAAGTTATTGCCTGATTCAGAGCCAGCTACGCGCATTCTTGCTGCGGCCTTACGAAAACAGGGCAAGGCGAATGAAAGCGTCAGGCTTTTGCAGCCTTTGCTGGCCGGGAACAACAGTTCCCCCAGTTTTTTGACCGAATGGGGCCAGGCCCTGGCTGCGGCAAACCGACCTTCAGATGCGATGGCCGCCCTGCAAAAGTCTGTGAAACTGGATCCCGGGCAAGCGGATGCCTGGCGAACCTTGGGTGACCAACTCATTTTGGGTGGAGACGAAGCGGCAGCTCAACAGGCCTATCACCAGTACAGCAAAATCATGGTGCGCTTTCCAGAACTGGCCGAAGCTGCCGAATTGATGAGAACTGGAAAACTTGGCAAAGCGGAGCGCCTGGTGCGCGAGTTTGTCAAGCAACACCCGAATGACGTGAATGGTTTGCGCATGCTGGCGGACATTGGCATGAAACTGAGCCGCTATGATGATGCACGTCATTTGCTGGAGCGCTGCCTGGAATTGGCGCCCGATTTCCACCTCGCACGACATAATTACGCAGCGCTGCTCACTCGCCAGAATAGGCTGGTAGAGGCCTATGCACAGGTAGAGAAGTTGTTGGCGGTGGAATCGGGGAACCCCAATTTCCTGATCCTTAAGGGAACCATCCTGGTGCAGCAGGGTGATCATATTCCGGCGCTGGAAATTTATGAAAAGGTCTTGAAGATTTATCCCAACCAGCCGCGCGCGCAGATGAACTTTGGGCACACGCTGAAAACAGTAGGGCGACTGGATGAGTCCATTGAGGCTTATCGGAATTGTATCGCATTGCGGCCTGATATCGGAGAGGCGTATTGGAGCTTGGCGAATCTTAAGACCTACCGGTTCAGTGACGAAGAAATTGAATTGATGCTGTCACAGGTTACCACCGAAGGCGGAGATCCGGATGATCAGTCGCACCTGGCTTTTGCCCTGGGTAAGGCTTTTGAGGACAAAGGCGATTTTGAGCAATCATTCCGTTTCTACTTGCGCGGTAATGAAATCCGCAAGGTGCATCACCGCCACAACATCAAGATCAATGTGTTCAATACCGTGCGCCAGATTAAAACCCTGACCCCCGAATTTTTTGCCGAACGGCAAGGCTGGGGTTGCCCGGAACCCGATCCGATGTTTATCGTCGGGTTACCGCGATCCGGCTCAACTCTGCTGGAACAGATACTGGCCAGTCATTCTCAGGTAGAAGGCACGGCAGAATTGATGGACATCATTCAGATTTCGCGTCGCCTCGGTGAACGTTCTCGCGATAACCCCGCCTCGAAATACCCCGAAGTTCTGGCCACCTTAACTGAGCAACAGTGCCGGGAGTTGGGTGAGCGCTACCTCGAGACCACCCGCGTTCAGCGCTCCAATCGGCCTTTCTTCATCGATAAGATGCCGAATAATTTCCAGCATGTGGGGTTGATTCATCTGATTCTGCCCAATGCGAAAATCATAGACGCACGGCGTCATCCCATGGGCTGTTGCTTCTCTGGCTTCAAACAGCTCTTTGCCAAGGGGCAAACCTATACTTACGACTTGTCCGGTATGGGTCAGTTTTATCGTGACTATGTCATTCTGATGGATCATTGGGATGCCGTCCTGCCAGACCGTGTTTTGCGCGTGCTGTATGAAGACATGGTCGACGACACCGACACGCAGATCCGCCGTCTGCTCGAGTACTGCAAACTGGACTTCGAGCCACAGTGCTTGCGCTTCTGGGAAACCGATCGCGCAGTGCGGACGCCCAGCGCCGAGCAGGTGAGGCAGCCCATTTATCGCAGCGGTCTGGATCAATGGCGTAACTATGAGCCTTACCTGGAGCCACTGAAACAGGCACTGGGGCCGGTTCTGCAACGCTATCCCCTTAGGTAGGAGGCAGCCTTGCTGCCGACCTTAGTGAAACTGTCGCGAGCTGCACTCGATCCCGCATTAAATAATCTGGGTCTGCTGGTTACCATCATTTTCGGTTCGCGCTAAGTAATGATTTGCAATAAGATGCGCCATGGGCACGTCAGGGGCCAGGACTGAACTCATCATCAGTGATCGAAATATATAAAAAATGATCATCTTCCAAAAAACCGGCTATAAATCCAAATCCCTGGGCACAGACCTGGCCCTTGGCTTTTTTGATGGCGTAGACAATGCCTTATGGTGTTACGGTTTTGCGGCCATCATTTTTTCTGGAGCGCTGGCCGGCTTCATGCCCTTGATGCTGATGTTGATGCTGGTGGGCTGGTCCATTGTTGGCATTTTCATCGCGGTGACTTCCAGGGCGCCGGTACATCTGATCAACCTGGATGAACAGGCGATTGTGATTATCTCTACCATCGGTGGCTTGATGGTTGCTGAGATGGGAGCTGAGGTCGCTGCCAGCTCACGTGGCCTTTCTACCATGCTGGCGGTTGTTTCACTCACCACACTGACAGTGGCCTTGTCATTCCTGTTGGTCGGCCGGTTTCATCTGACACGAATACTGGAGCTGATCCCTTATCCGGTAATCTGCGGATTCATGTCGGGAATCGCCTGGTTGATGCTGCAGGCGGGGGTGGGAATCGCAGTCGATTTGCCCATTTCGGTAGATCTGCTTCGCGCCATGTCTGATCCGGCAAACCTGTTCCGTCTCAGCATTATGGTGGTGGGTGGCTTCATCTTGCTGTTCATTACCAATCGCAGCCGCCATGCCTGGGCGCTGCCAGTTGCCGCCTTTGGCATAGGCCTGGCGTTCTTCCTGATTGCCTTCGCTGCCGGTTATTCCAAGGAGCAACTGCAGGCGGAAAGCTGGTTGTTTCACATTCAATCTGGTGCCGGCGGCGCGCTGAGCATCATGGGCCTGAGATCGTTTTTTGAGATCGACGTGGGTTTTGTGATTTCAGTAATGCCACAAATTCTGACCATCGCCTTTCTGGCCATGTTGACGGCATCCATGTCCTTATCGGCCATGGTTGCCGGCGGCAACCAGGAAATGAGTACCGCTGAAGAAATGCAGATTGCTGGTACCGGTAATGTGCTTTTAGGCCTGATGGGTGCTCCATCTGCTTATAACGATGTCACCTCATCGCTTTTGTACAAGCAATTTGGCGCCACCAGCCGTTGGACGGCTATCGCCGCAAGTTTGGTGACTCTGACAGTCGCTGTAATCGGCGGTTCCTTGATCAGCTGGATGCCCACGGTGCTGGTGGGCTCAGTAGTGTTCCTGTTCGCTTTCCAGATGTTGTACGAGTGGATGTACCTGGCAGTTCGCGGCTTTCAACCCGTAGATTACGCCATTGTATGTATCATTCTGGGCACTGTGATTTTCGTTGGCTTCATGCCAGGCGTGTTGGTGGGAATCATGATGGCCTTGCTGCTGTTCGTCATGCGCTACAGCATGATCAGTGCAGTACAGGGTCAGTATTCCCTGGCGTCCTATCGCAGCTCGGTAGAGCGCTCACCACGAGCCATTCAGTTGCTGGATCAGCATGGCAGTGTTGCGCTGGTGTATACCCTCAGAGGCTTTTTGTTCTTTGGCACAGCCAATTCCATTCTTGACCTGATCCGCGATCATTCCGGCATACGTGAAGGAAAACTGAAGGCAATCCTGCTGGACCTTAAGCGCGTAACGGGTATGGACATTTCTGCCCTGAAAACATTTATGCAGATTCGGGCTCTTTGCGATGCTACGGGTGTGAAACTGATGTATGCCGGTGTGCCCAGGGGCACAGAGCAGCGTATTGTCATGATGGATGCAGTCAGCCGCGAGCAGGGGAAACCTCTGTTCTTCAAGGAGGCCGACTATGCAGTGGAATACATTGAGAACTTGATACTGGCAAGCCTGGGTGAAAGCGACGCCAAGAAAACCATTGAAGACTATCTCCATGAACTGTTTCCGGAACCTTCTAAGGTCAAGTTGTTGCTGGCTGCCATGATTCGTCTTGATATCAAGGTTGGCCAAACCCTGTTCCAGCAGGGCGATGACGACACGGGACTGTTCATGCTGGAAAGCGGCTCGATGACTGCCTTGATCGGATCACCTACCCAGGGGATGAAACGTGTGAAGAAATTCAACGCGGGTTCGGTAATTGGTGAAATGTCCAGTTATACCTCCGACCGCAAGCGCACGGCGACCATCATTGCCAACGAACCTTCAGTGCTCTACCACCTGCCGTCCAATACTTTTCGCAGCCTCGATGAAAGTGATTCACGGCTTGTGTCGTCCATTCACGAGTTGGTGGCCCGTACGTTGGGTACACGCATTACC
>JBGTHE010000706.1:0-2960 GCA_041746335.1 Lysobacterales bacterium
CGGCTGGATATTTCCTATCGAAAAAGCCTCGGCGCGAATCAGCCTGCCAATCAGCATTCCCTCTCACGATTATCGTCTGGATGCGTTTACAGGCCCATTTGGCTCTACCGAGCAAAGTGCTGATAAAACCGTGCTGGATGGCCAGACGGTGGAATTTTCCAGCAATCGGGCACTGGGTCCTTATGAGGGCTTATCGGTGGTTGTAGCCTGGCCCAAGGGTTTTATTATTGAACCCGATCTGCAGCAGAAAATCCGCTGGTTTGCCAGCGATAACGGCAGCGCTATCGTGTTACTGCTGGGTTTGCTGCTGCAGCTGATCTGGTATTTACGTTCCTGGCATAAGGTAGGCAGGGATCCTGAAAAAGGTGTAATTATCCCCTTGTTCACCCCGCCGAAGGGTCTGTCTCCCGCTGCGGTGCGTTATGTTCGGGACATGTCTTTCGGGCGCCATTCTTTTACTGCAGCGGTAATCAGCCTGGCGGTGAAGGGTTATGTGCGCATCGAAGAAGAGGGCAAGGAATTTACCCTTTTCAGGCAGAAAAACTCCCCGGCCAATCAACAGGAACTGACCGCCGGAGAAACTGCAGTACTCAATGCCCTGCTGCCAGGTTCTCGTTCCTCGATCCGCATGGAGCAGGAAAATCACAGTGACTTCAGCGCGGCCCAGCAGGCCCTCAGGCAAGCGTTGAAAAAGGAATATCAGGGGCGTTTGTTTCATCTGAACAGTCTTTACCTGGCGCCCCCGGTACTGATCGCCATTGTGGCTGGTGTGGTTGCGTTGGCTTTTGCCGGCAGCCCCCTGATGTGGATAGTGTATGGGTTGCTCAGCCTGCTGATGCTGGGCATGTTTACCTGGCTGTTGCGCGCCCCTACCCCTGCAGGCCGGCAGATCATGGACCAGATCGAAGGCTTTCGCATGTACCTGGATACTGCGGAACAGGACCGACTGGACCGCATGCAATCCCCCAAACTCACCCCAGAGGTGTTTGAGTCCTTCTTACCCTATGCCTACGCCCTGGGTGTGCAGAACCGCTGGTGCCAGCGCTTTGAGCGGGAGTTACCGCAACAGGAACGTGAACAGAGCTACAGCCCAGGCTGGTACAGCGGGCAATTTCACGGCATGAATGCGCTGAATCACCTGGGCGACGATTTTGGCAGCTCCCTCTCTTCCGCCATATCTTCAGCATCCACAGCCCCGGGTTCCAGCTCAGGTTCCGGTGGCGGGGGCTTTTCCGGAGGTGGGGGTGGTGGCGGTGGCGGGGGTGGCTGGTAGGCCAACTTACCGCACTGCCTGTTCCGCTCAAATCGCGCTATTTCCAGGCTCTGCTTGCCGGCTTGGTGCGCGTCACGTCGAGTACAAAACCACAGTTTCAACATCCAAAGGTTTATGACCCTCGTCCTAGGGGAGTGGCGCAGCAACTCGCGCTTACGGGCACGGGCCAACTCGGCCAACGTCTACCATCACAAACTACTTGAATGAATATACATCACTGTATATATTTATAGCTGTCAATATTCACACTCAGGAGTATGCCATGCGAGACCTCACTCCCAGACAGAGGCAAATTCTTAAGTTTATCTCGCAATTCATTGATAAAAATAAGTTTCCTCCTACTCGTGCCGAGCTGGCGAGCCACTTTGGCTTCCGCTCCCCCAATGCTGCCGAGGCCCATCTGCGGGCGTTGGAGAAGAAAGCCATGATCGGCATAGAGCCGGGTTTGTCGCGGGGCATCACCCTGCTCCCCCTGTCCGTACCGGAGCTGCCGGCCAGCGCCCAGGTACGCATTCCCCTGATCGGCCGGGTGGCTGCTGGGAGCCCCATACTGGCGCAACAGAACATTGAAGATGAATACCGAATCGACCCGGCTCTGTTCACTCACAGGCCGGATTATCTATTGCGGGTGCATGGCCAGAGCATGCAGGATGCGGGCATTTTCGATGGCGACCTGCTCGCGGTACACCGCACACCGGAAGCTCGCAACGGCCAGATCGTGGTGGCCAGGCTGGATGATGAGGTCACGGTAAAACGCTTCATGCGTCGCGGCCACCGCGTGCAGCTTCTGCCGGAGAACATCGACTTCCAGCCGATTGAAATCGATCTGCGGGAGCAGGAACTGAGCATTGAAGGCCTGGGTGTGGGCGTGATCCGGCCACGGCTGGATCACTGATCGGCAAACCGCCAGCAAAGCAAGCACAACAGACCTGATACAAGCCAGCCGCCATGCCACCTGCCCTGCCCCTATCCACCACTTCACCGATAACTTCATCGGCACCTTTAGCCTTATCTTTGCCTGGGCCTTTGCCTGGGCCTTTGCCCACACCTTCGTCTGCAAGCTCATCGGCAACTTCATCCCTGGCCATAAGCAGTCTGCTGGCCAACGCACCTCAACTGTGGCGTGGCCGTGAACCCAACCGCAGCCAGCGCACGCTGAGCACGGGTCATACCCGACTGGATAAACGCCTGCCCGGCGGGGGCTGGCCGCTGGGTGCGGTGAGCGAATTGATAGCCGAAACACATGGCTTGGGAGAATTCAGCCTGTTATTCCCGGCCCTGGCCGAACTCAGCCGCAAGGGCGAGTGGCTGGTACTGGTCGATCCGCCCTGGATACCCTACCCGGCGGCCCTGCAGGGGCACGGTCTGATACTGCAGCGGCTGTTGCTGGTACGAACGGCCAGTGCCGAAGAATCCTTGTGGGCTTGCGAGCAGGCACTGCAAGCCAGCCGGGGCGGCGCAGTGCTGGCCTGGCCGGAACTGATTACTTACAAAACCATCAGTTTTGCCCGCTTAAGGCGGCTGCAACTGGCGGCTGAAGCGGGTGCCAAAGCGGCCTTTCTGTTCCGCCCCGACAGCGTACGCAATACATCCTCACCCGCTGCTCTGCGCTTGCATTTGCAGGGCGGTGAACATTGCCCGCATGAACCACGGCCTGGCAGCACCCGTGTAGAAATACTCAAAAGCC
>JBGTHE010000707.1:0-4699 GCA_041746335.1 Lysobacterales bacterium
CCGCATTGTTTCACTGGTGCAGAATCGCGGCTTGCTGGTTGCCGAAGGTGTGGATACTCAGGTGCAGTACCTGTTTATCATGCCCGACGGGTTGGCGCTCGATGGCGAGGCCACACTGCAAATCAGCTCGATCTGGACCCATATGCTCTCGAGCAAAACGCAGGAGAACTCGGTTACCGAAACCTATGACTGCGCCGGTTACTATGGCCCGCCATGTCGCACCTTCGGCGTCGTCTCATTTCCGGAAAATCGCCTGTTCACGACCTTTGATTATGCTTCCGGGGCATTCAGCGCACAGCTGGCCTGGCAATGGATAGAAGGTATGCTCAATGCGGCCCCGTTTTCCTCGGGAGATTTCGGATTTCCGGATCCTGACCTTGCCATCCCCGACGTGCCCTCTGCCAACTACTTCAGTCTGGGCGTGGGTTGGCAGGTGAACCCATCGCTGAACCTGCGTTTCGTGGTCAGCAATCTGCTGGACCAGGAGCCACCCAACATGGCCGATGCCGCATGGTCCAACAATACTGACTCCAGCCTGTTTGACGTGTTCGGGCGCAGCTACTACTTGTCCCTTGGGTGGCAATCGGGGCAGTGAGATAAAAACAACATCAGGATTCGAAATCTGTGCTGCCAGGGGAACCGGTGATCGATACAGGAGGGCGTCTGACAGGGCGGCAGATCATCCGGTGATCAGGGCGTGTTGAGGCTCATCGCCCTTATGTTCGTGGCTTCGATGACAGGGCTTTTGGCTTCGTGCACCAGTATCGGACATCAGCCTTGTGCCGGCGGCCAACAGAAGATGACTACGGAGCAGCTATACTTTGGTACCGGAAAACCAGACGGTGTGGTGTCGGCCGAGGAGTGGAGCAACTTCCTCAGCGACACGATTACCCCGAGATTTCCCCAGGGCCTATCGGTGTGGCAGGCGTCAGGGCAATGGCAATCGGAAGCCGGCCCCATCGTCCATGAATCTTCCTATGTTCTGGATATCGTGCACGAGGAAAACGCCGTGCATGAGCAGGCAGTTTTAGAAATTATGAACACCTACAAAGAGCGCTTCGAGCAAGAAGCCGTTCTTCGGGTGAAGGGTTCCGCCTGCGTTTCTTTCTGAAAACCGCAACGTTCACCGTCCTTACCCAGAGCCCGCACCTCTTATCTGGCGTTTTTAACTTTTATCGCTCAGGATAAATATAAAGATTGTTGGTCTCGTTGGACTCGTTCAGCCGGTGAGGATCATCAATCTGGAGCAGGATCCGGTCGGTGCGCAGTGGTCGCATCCCCAGCGCCACCACCAGCCACTGCCGCGCGCCCGTTTTGAGCAGAGGAGTGGTGATCGTGGTGGCGGTAGTCACGCCCTCGCGCTCGATCCACAGGCTGAGTTCGGTTTGTGTTGCTGCCAGCATGCCGATATTGGCCACCTTGACATGCAGCAGGCTGGGATTGGATGCATCAATGCGCACGTCCTCAATGATGAGGTCTGGAAGTACGGCAGCCTGCACCAGGGCTGGAAAACCTGTGATCAGCACTGCCAACAGGCAAAGGGAGACGTAAACGCGGGAATGAAGAGCCATTCGCCCAGTATAGTTTCGATGCCATGGTCACACCAGACAGGGGAAACCCTTACGCGGTTCGTTCCCACTCAATAAGAGCCACTGAGTCAGGAAACGGCGATTCAGTCGCGCCGTATTGGCTGCCCCGGAAACACGTCCTTTTGCGGTTTGCCATCTCGCACCACAAACACGCCACGGACTACCACATGCGCGATGCCCGCTGAGGGCAGAGAAGGCTCGGCAAAGGTGGCGCGGTCGATTATGTTCTCCGGGTCAAACACCACGATGTCAGCATCGGCTCCGATCTCGATGCGACCCTTGCGCAGCATTTGCGGCACCGCGGCTTCGAGGCGTTTGGCAGGCAGATAGCTCATCTTGCCCAGCGCTTCCATCAGGCTCAGTGCTCCTCGCTCGCGCACGTAGTAGCCGAGCACACGGCTGAAGGTACCGGCGCCGCGTGGATGGGCACGGCCGTCGTGGTAAAGCATGCCGTCGCTTGCAATCATCACGCCCGGGTGGGCGACCGCGGCAGTAACGTTATCTTCCTTCATGCCGTGGCCGACGATGATGGTTTGCGGGGCTTCGGCTCGCAAGCGGTGAAAGCGCTCCTCGTCAAGGCGCTCGCCCGATTCCGGCAACTCGATGTCGCGGTAGCCCAGCCCCATCTGCCGTGTGAAGTCGCCGTCGAACAGCGCGGCGCCGATAAAGGTCGACCAGGCCGTGTACGGATAAACCTCTGTGGTGACGTCAATGCCGTTGCGCTGTGCCGAGTCGATCATATCAAGCAGCAGTGGCACGCGGCTGCCACCGCTGCTGCCAATGTGCACGATGTGCAACCCGGCGCCGGTGGCCGCTGCGTTGGCCAGCAGTTCCTGCACCGCGTCGACGGCGCCGCCCGTTTCTTCCTCAGACATGCCGCGTGAGTGAACGAAGGCGGTGACTTTGTTGGCCTGCACCAGCGCGAACATCCGGTAAATCTCCTCGCGGGTGGCGCCGGGCGTGTAGTTGATGCCGAAGCCGATGCCCAACGCGCCATGGTCCAGGCCCTGCTGCAGTCGCGCCCCGATTGCGGCTATCTCCTCAGTGGTGGCGGGATTTTCCACCCAGCTTCGCTCGCGCGTCACAGCGGCGGCGCTGCTGCCGAGCACGCCATCCGCCAAGTCAGCCTCCGTGAGGCCCATTGCGGGCAGATCGACCAGGGTCGAGATGCGAGCGACGATGTGGCTTACCGTGGCACCGTAATTGATCGGGGCCTTGCCGACCCGATTTTCGTACCAGACATCGACCGGGTGCACGCCGACTTCCATTTCCAGCTGTGTGGTCACGCCGTCCTGCGCCTGCAGCCAGGATTCAAACTCGCGTTGGCCGTGCGCATGCAGATCGATAAAGCCGGGCGCTACTACGAGGCCGGTGGCATCCACCTCTTCGGTGCCCTTGAGCGGCTCGCGCGACAGCGCGACTATGCGGCCGTCGCGAATGCCCACGTCACGCACCGAGTCCAGTCCGTTGGCCGGATTCATCACACGACCGTTGCGGATGACCAGATCAAATTCTTCCGCATTGGCAGCAGTTACGGCAACAGCGTGGCCGAGCAGCAACAAGCCGATCAACACAACATAAAACGTAAGACGAGCCGCAGGATGGGCCTTATTACAGGAATGTTCGGTACGCATCGTTCGTGCTCCTTGGTCCAAAGCCGATTGCCGCACCGACCGTGATTGCATCATTAGCGGAAGGGAGGTCCGGATTCTGGCGGGTTCCGGCAAAGGGGTCAATGCAAGCAGCATGTCATGTGCGATACCGAACGGAAGCGGAAAACTTTCAGGCGCACATTGTTGCAACGGGACTTTGTTCCGCGCGATTTTTTTCTATATCGATTCCGATATCAGTACATGAAAGGAGATTCAACATGAAAGCGCATCTCGCAATTCTCATCATTTCCGCTGCTGGATTGCTTTCCGGCTGCGCCGACACTCGTTCTTTAGGCGGGGGCGGGGACTACGGTGAAAGATCCGGCAACGTCGCGAGCCAGACGGATCGTGACGGCTACATCACGGCCATCGAAAACATCGAAATCGATGACGAATACAAGCTGGGCATCGGCACCGTGGTTGGCGCAGTGGCCGGAGGCATGTTGGGTGCCAAAGTTGGCGATAGCTCCGTGGGAACGGTAGCAGGCGCAGCGGCTGGCGCTGCAGCGGGCACTGTTGCTCAACGTGAGCTGGG
Organism: Lysobacterales bacterium; assembly: GCA_041746335.1. Taxonomy (GTDB): domain Bacteria; phylum Pseudomonadota; class Gammaproteobacteria; order Xanthomonadales; family SZUA-36; genus JAWXBM01. Next base: position 3,777 of record JBGTHE010000707.1, read on the forward strand.
CGACGGTACGCCTGCCCAGCGAGTGACTGTGCAAATGGTAAGCGGTGGCCAGGTGATTATCATCCAGCCCATCAACAATAACCTGATCAACGGGATGGAAGTTCGCGTTGAAGGCAGTGGCGAGAGCGCGCGAGTAGTTCGCCGCTAGGGTTTAGCCTCCCGCCTGGGGTGCGGAAAAGCGTCCGCCCCTAGCGGGTTGTCGTGCCTGAAGTACAGCCAACGTCGGCGTGCAGGCAAACGCCCAAGGTAAAAGCGTTCGGTCGCGGATTAGCCACAAAGCAACACTGACCTGTTTGACCCAGTCCGCAGTCGCGCTCAAAGTAACAACGTCGAACTCATCAGAGAGCCTGACAATATGATCCGAGCTGCCAAACCGTCGATCTTCTCTCAAGCCCCTGCTCTGGCCCTCACACTGACCCTCGGTTGCTTGCAAATCAGTGCCTGCTCAAGCGTTTATTACGGAGCGCTGGAGAAGGTTGGTATCGAGAAGCGCCAGATTCTCGTCGACCGGATTGACGATACGCGTGATGCGCAGGAGCAAGCTAAAGAGCAATTTACCACCGCGCTTGAACGCTACCGCAGCGTGGTCAAGGTTGAAGGCGGTGATCTCGAAAAAATTTATGACCGGCTAAACGCCGATTACGAGCGCAGCGTTACGCGCGCCGACGAGGTGCGCGCCCGCATCGATGCCATCGAGCCTGTGGCCGAAGATTTGTTTGACGAATGGGAAAAAGAGATTAAGTCGTATTCGGACCCGGATCTTGCGCGCCAAAGCCGTGGCTTGCTCCGTGAAACCCGTGCCGACTACGCGGAGCTGCTGAGCTCCATGCGCCGAGCCGAGAAATCGATGGGTCCGGTGCTGAAATTGTTTAACGACCAGGTCATGTTCCTGCGCCACAATTTGAACGCGCGCGCAATTGGAG
>JBGTHE010000708.1:0-2257 GCA_041746335.1 Lysobacterales bacterium
GGCAGTGTGACAATCTGTTTTTCAATAACAAACTGCTGGGCCTTTTCTATCCAGGCCTGGTAGGCTTCTTTGATCCCGTCCGCAGGTGGGTGCTGATCCTTGAGTTTTTCGTACACTTCGCTCCAGTGCTTGCCTGGCTCAATGCGTTCGCTCACTTCCTGAGCCAAAGCTTCGGTCTCTTCGAACGCTTGCATGCCGCGCTCATAAATGTCGTCAGCATCCAGTTCGAACAGCCAGCGGTGTTGCAGAATGTAGTCGTAGTCTTCTTTGCCTATTGCCCAGGAACCGTTTGAATCGGGCAGTAGCTCGGTCAGGTACTGTTCGTAGGACTGAAGAGATTCCACTGCGGCTTTCAGTGCTGCATCAAATTCCGCGCTGGTAGCAGTACCAGCTCCCGACAGAGTTGCAGCGCTTTCGCTCAGGCTTTTTATGGTTCCCTGGGTCTTGAAAACACCCGCCTCGGTAAAGCGTTTCGGTGGATTTTTAAGATTGTCACGAGCGTTCTGGATCTGCACGGGTATGGCTGACAGCAAGGTCATCAGCGAGTCGGCCCGCTCGGCCGGGCTCTGGGCCGATTCGGGTTCCAGCAACAGTCCAACCTCTCGTGCCGGAACGTAAAGCGAGGCATCCTTCTCCCACATACGACGGCTTTGGGCCATGTGTGTATCGGATTCAAGCATTCCGATCAGCGCGCGCTGGTCAATACTTTCTTCAAATGAGAGAGCAGCCGGATCGACAGCCCTTACCTGCTCCAACAAGTTGAGATTGCGCTCGATTTCGGCCTGAAATCCTGCGGCCGAGACATCCAGCAGTTCGGTACTGTCGTCTTCGTCCAGCTGCACCTTTGAAAATTGCTGGATCAGTTCATCCAGTTGGGCTGAAGCCGCTGCTGCGGATGTTGTGTTATCGGGTGTTTGTGTGTTTGCGGTCTCAGTGGCTGCAGCCTCAGTTGAGGGCGGCGCGGTAACCACGGGTTCGCTGGAATCTCCACACGCCACCAGCAGGAGGGCAGCAGTTAGTGGGACCATCAGTGTAAGGCTGGTTCGGGATGACGGAGTCTGGGTCAGTCCAGTCTGGCTCAATTTTGTCTCGCCATGTTTCGCCAAGAGCACCATGGGTAATAGTTTCGTGCTGACTGGCGAGTCTGAATTCATATTCTTCCCAGGTCCTCGAGCGTTTTACGCACAATGGCGATGCCCGAATCTTGCAAGGGCAGAATGGGCCGACGGGGCATACCGCCGGGCAAGCCTTGCAAGTTCAGCGCCGTTTTGAAAATAGCCTGCGCAGAGCCGAATTTTGCGGTGTAATCCATGTTGAACCAGTCGTTCATGATGCGGGCATCCTTCGCCGCAGCCGCCAGGCCCCGTTCATGGTCGCCTGCCCATAAAGCGTTGTAGAAATCCGGCTGTGTCTGACCCAGCACACCGCCTGCACCCATGGTGCCGTCAGCCTCATTGTTGAGCACCAGCTCAGCACCGGCACTGTTCATGGGAATGCCGAAAATCCGCACTTTATGGTTGAGTGCCCGCATGCAATCCAGAAAATGTTCGGAATCCCCGGTGGAGTTCTTGATCGCGACAACGTTGTCGAGATCAGCAAGATGCATCAGGGTTTCCTTGCGTAAATCGATATTGGTACCCGGTGGCCAGTTGTAAACGCATAGGGGCAAGGGTGTTCCTTTGTCGACATCTTCATAAAAGCTGATCACCTCCAATTCGCAGGGACGAACATAGGGAGGTGGGGTAACCAGAATGCCGTCAAAGCCACTTTTGGCCGCCGTTACCGCATTGCTGATCACTTCCGTCGCCGTAAATGCATTACAACCGGCAATCAGCGGAATTTCACCCTTGAGTACTTCGCCAACCGTCTGAAACAGCCGGGCTTTTTCTTCAGCATTCATGCTGAACCACTCGCCCGTAGTGCCTGCAACGATCAATCCATGCATGCCTTGTTCAGCCAGCCATTCCACCAGGTTTCGCAGTGCAACCAGGTCAAGTTGGCCCTTTTCGTCAAAGGGCGTGGTAATGGCGGGCATATAGCCACGCCAGGAAATTGAATCTCGATTCACTGCGTTTTTGCCTCTTTTTAGTGCATGCAATCGCGAAAATGGCGCATAAACAATCGTAATTACAGATATTTAGCCTTTGTGTGCCGCTTCACACTACGAGCACTTGAATGATGTATCAATAACAAGATATATTCGAATCTGTTGCGATAAGCGCAACATGAAGCCGATGCGAACCTTGAACGGTGGCGC
>JBGTHE010000709.1:0-3463 GCA_041746335.1 Lysobacterales bacterium
TGACAAGGGGCTGAGCAAAATCGCCGCCCGCGTCGCACTGTCGCGCAAGCTGGCCCGCATCGCCTTCACCCTGATGAGCAGCCAACAAACTTTTATCAGACAGGAAAAATCCTATTGCAGGTAGCCATAGAATCTCCCACAAAACGGGGGGTGGCAAATCAAGTCTCATCGGTGATTCAGGAAGTACCTCGTTCCGGTATCAGTGGCTTCCCGCACTTGTTCCATAAAATTGCGGAAGGAAGTCCAGGTTTCATTGGCCATTGCATCCTGGCGTGCCAGGTCGTCCAGGATTGCAAAAGTCTGACGCTTGAGTTCTTCCAGCACATCATTCGGGAAGGCGCGCAGTTGCACGTTGTGCTGCTGAACCAGTTCCTGCAGTTTGGCGCCGTTTTTGGCCTCAAACTCGGAATGCATATCGGTGGTCACCGCCAAACAGGCATAGTGGACAATGTGCTGTAAATCGACCGGCAGTTGTGCCCACGAACTGGCATTGACCAGGCATTCCAGAGCGCTGCCGGGCTCCTGCCAGCCAGGGTAGTAATAGTATTTGGCGGCCTGGAACAGGCCCATAGCCTGGTCGTTCCAGGGGCCTACCCACTCGGCAGCATCGACCACACCACTTTGCAGTGCAGTAAAAACTTCAGAGCCCGCTACTGTTACCGGCGTACCCCCGGCCCGCTCCAGCGCTTCACCGCCTATCCCCGGTATGCGCATTTTCAAGCCTTTGAGATCTGCGACGCTGTTGATTTCCTTGTTGAACCAGCCACCCATTTGCGTGCCGGAACTGCCCGCTACGAATGGGATCAGGCCGTGCGGCTCATAAGCGCGACGATAGAGCTCCATGCCGCCGCCGTAATTGAACCAGCCATTCAGTTCCTGAGGGATCATGCCAAAAGGTATGCCGGTGAAGATCAGGCTGCTTTTGATATGGCCGCGCCAGTAATAGGCCGCGCCGTGGCCCATCTGGGCGGTGCCCTGTTGCACGGCTGAAAACACTTCCAGTGGCGGTACCAGTTCACCTCCACCATAAACCTTGATGTTCAGCCGGCCATTACTCATTTCGCCAATCATTTTGGCGAGGCGGGCAGCACCTGTGCCGAGGCCGGGGAAATCGCGCGGCCAGGTGGTGACCATTTTCCAGTTAAAGGTCTGATCGTAGCTGGACTCACCACCGGCAGTTCCCGTTGCAGTGCCACTCTGACCACAAGCGGCCAACACACCCGCGGTGCCAGCCAGTCCGGCGGTTTTAACGAATTTTCTTCGGTCCATGTGTATTTCCCTTGGGCTGTTCTTGTGGAATGCAGTTGATTGAATGGAGTGTGGTCGTAATTCCTGCAGTGCTATTGCAGCCAGTTTTTATCGCTGGCTGCCTCGGGGATGGGTTGCCCCGGAATCAACCAGTCCAGCGTGTCGGTGGTGGAGTCGGTGCGGGTCCCGAGCGTGCGGAAATCGAACAATTCGTGATCAGCCAGCTGTGAAGGTGAAACATGGCTGATGGCGCGAAAAATATTTTCGATACGTCCGGGATGTTTTTTCTTCCAGCCCGCCAGCATCTCCTTAATGGCCTGCCGTTGCAGATTGGGCTGTGAGCCGCACAGGTTGCAGGGAATGATGGGGAAATCGCGACTCGCGGCATAGCGCGAAATATCCTCCTCATTGCAATAAGCCAGTGGCCGGATCACAACGTGCTGGCCATCGTCTGACAACAGCTTGGGTGGCATGGCCTTGATGCGGCCACCGTTGAACAGGTTCAGAAACAGGGTTTCGATAATGTCATCGCGATGATGGCCCAGCGCAATGCGCGTGACGCCGTTCTCGCTGGCAAAGTTATAGAGCGCGCCACGTCGCAATCGTGAACACAGGCCGCAGGTGGTTTTACCTTCCGGTATTACCCGCTTCACCACACTGTAGGTGTCTTGCTCGATCACGTGGAATGGCACACCCAGTTGCTGCAGGTATTTGGGTAACACGTGTACCGGAAAGCCGGGCTGCTTTTGATCCAGGTTGACTGCCAGCAGTTCAAAATTCACCGGCGCACGGCGCTGTAGCTCAAGCAGTATGTCCAGCATGGTAAAACTGTCTTTACCGCCAGACAGGCAGACCATGATGCGGTCGCCATCCTCGATCATATTGAAATCGCCAATGGCCTGGCCCACTTGCCTCTGCAGGCGCTTGACCAGCTTGTTCTGGGCGTACTGTTGTTTGTGTCCGGCGCGGATGGTCACGACGCTGATCCTTCAGAATAGTGTGCAGCAGCTATTTTAGCGTGAATAAGTCTACGGGGTTGAGCTCCAGTGGATTCTTCCGCCTGATACGCTTTCAGAAAACACATTTGGCCTGGTTTGTACTATCCTAGACACGAGCGAGTAATACTCCTGAGGCATGCTGGCCGGCCGATATTTTTCAGGCTGGCATCGCTATGAAAGTACAAAACAGCACCAAACAGTAATCTACTGAGGCCTGATGGATCTAAACGCCAACAACCTGGGAGAAATTGTCGCACGGCTTACCGAGCTACAGGTGGAGCATCGTGATCTCGATGAGGCTATCGCCCGATTGTCGGCTGATATTACTGTGAACCAGTTGGCCCTGACCCGCATGAAGAAACGCAAACTCAAGCTCAAGGACTGGATCAGTTACCTCGAATCCAAGCTGATTCCAGACCTGGATGCCTGAGGGCTGGGCGGCTAATCCGAATCCGCTTCCTGCAGGACCTGGGGTGCCACCCGAATGATGCCGTGGCGAATGTCCTTGCTGAGTAAAGTCTTGGCATCTTCGGTTATAGAATTGATGGTGTCATCAAACACCAGCTTGCCCTCCTCGTTCACCGACAGCACCTCCAATTGCCTCAGCAAATCAATAAACTGGCGGAACAGGGTGCGATCATAAAACTCGGGTGCATCGAACTTGCTCAGCTGGTTGATGCGTTGCGCTGCCAGGGTACACAAACGCTCCAGCTGGGCCCGTGACAATACGCCCGAGCCATTTTTGGCCAACACAGCCACGGTGATGTAGTAACGCTCGAACGTCTGTAACAATGCATTGCCCAGAATCTGCAATTGCGAGGCATAGTCGGTGCTGCCGTCAGCCCGCTCTACAAAACCTTCCAGCTTTGATTCCACCAGAAGTCCGCGTTGACCCATCCAGACAATGGTGTTTTGCACGGCTTGCGTGAAACCCTCTTCATCCCATGGCAGGAACAACTCGTTCTTCAGGAAGGGGTAAAGCGCCAGGGCGATTCGTTCCAGCCGTTCCCGCTCAATCCGTCGGGAGTTGAGAAAGCAGGCTGCAATCAATGAGGGCAGGGCCAGGAGGTGCGACACGTTATTGCGGAAGTAAGTCAGCAATACGGCTTCTTCCGGCTTCACGGCGATGATTTCACCCAGCGGATGTTCCCGGATTTCCAGGACGCCCATCTCCACGCCATAGGCAATGATTTCTGCTGCGCTTTTGGCGGAGTAGG
>JBGTHE010000710.1:0-2572 GCA_041746335.1 Lysobacterales bacterium
CCGCTGTTGCCGGTGCCGCTGGGTGAATACAGCATTCGCTCACCATACGCCCGGGCAGTTTCCAGATCGGGTAGTTCAGTGCAATGCACCACCAGCAGATCAATCTGAGAGAGCGGGCGCGCTGGCAGATGAGTCTGGTACGGCAGGGGCCGTAGCGTAATGGACTGGAGGTCCATGGCGGGGGCCTCAGCTCCGGCGTTCAGTCTTGTGATTATTCTTCAGGGCAAGGGCCGGGGCTGTCGCCATGATCGAGGTGCACAAAGCTGTCGGCATTGGACACAGTAAGAGTCTTCTGCTTGTGACAGACCACCAGTTGCCCGGTGCGGCGACTTTCAATGGTGTCCGTGGCGCAGGAAGCCAGGCCCCACAAGGGAAGCATTAAACAAATGAGTAGAAAAAATTTCATATATACAGCGTTCTGTGAGCGGACAGGGACCAGGCTGCCGTCATCATAAGCAAAGCGGGGCGGGAAACAAAGTCGGCTGAAGGTTGCAGCGGGTTTAGCCGTCCTGCAGTAGTTTGCCCAGATCGATGATGGCAGCATTGGCGCGGGAAATGTAGTTGGCCATGATCAGCGAATGGTTGGCAAACAGGCCAAACTGACTGCCGTTCAACACCATCGGTGCGTGTAGCGGTGACGAGGCTATTTCCAGCTCGCGGATGATCTGGCGAAAGCTGACCTGGGCATTTTTCTTGCGCAACACGTCCTCGAAATCTACTTCCAGGGCATGCAGGAACTGCACCAGAGCCCAGGCGGTGCCGCGGGTTTCATAGAACACATCGTCGATCTCGGTCCAGGGCGTTTTAACCATCACAATGTCCGGAGCGGCAGTGGACTGACGGGCATCAGGATCTCCTGACAGGTCCGTATTGAGGCGCTCCTGGCCGATACTGGCGCTGAGGCGTTGTGACAGCGAGCCCAGACGTTTCTCCACCACAGCCAGCCAGTCGGTGAGATTATCGGCACGGGCATAGAACTGGGCAGTGGATTCGGTGGGTGAGGACAAACGAGTCAGATAGGCCTCAAGATAGTCCACCGCCTTGCGATACCGACCTTCAGTATCCGGCGGAAACCAGCGTGCATTGTCGTAATGCAGCATGGGATCGGCTTCAGCCAAATCCGGATCTTCCGTGGATTGGGTTTGCGAGCGGCTCAGGTCATTTCGCATGGCACGAGCGAGGTCGCGCGACTGGGTCAGCACACCGAATTCCCAGTTGGGTTGATTGTCCAGAAATACCCAAGGGGGCATGATGTCGTTGGACATGTAACCGCCGCGTTTATCCAACAGAGTTTCCAGCACTTCGATCAGCGTGGCTGTGGTGGTGTAGCCAACAACCATTTTGTGGCCGTGGCGTTCAGCATGTTCCAGGCTGCGTTGACGCGGATCGAAACGCACCGGCTCGTGATTGAACCAGAACATCAGGATCAGGTTCAGCAATACCACAGCAGCAGCAACTCCCAACCACAGCCAAAGCTTTCTGCCGGGTGTGTTCAGTGGGTTCGGTTTGGCTTCAGGGCTGTTCATGAGGCATCAAGATAGCAGATTTCGTGGAGACCGGGACATGCCATGGGTCATGGGCTTTGAATAGATCCGGATTTCTATAGGGCCTTTCCTTGAATAGTTTGCTGAGCGACCCAGTCACAGAAAAAGACTTGCGACTTGTAGACGTGCCCGCCGCTCAGGCGCCGGCCGACAGCCGGGCCACCCCTCGCTGAACCGCCAGTCCCAGTGAAGGAGTCAACTGTCCGGGCTGGCCGATGATGGCGGCGGAAACATTCCGGTTTGGCAAATTAATCAAATCGACAGCCATATCTCTGAAAGCGAAATGCTGGCCTTCCGGCACCACCAGGCCGGGCATAAAGAACACCGTTACCTGGCCTTGCGGGCTGTCCAACACCAGGTGCACGCCCATACCTGCCGGGGTCGGACAGTATTTGATAAACCGCACCTGTGCTGCCAGTTGTGGGTCCATCTGCAAATCAAACGCCGCCATGATGGCAGCCAGCTCTTCAGTCTGGGGTATACCGGCCTGCTCGAGCAGGTCATACCCATCCAGGGCAAAGTGCTGGGCCACGTAAGCCTCGAGCGATTCCTGTGGTTGCTGCAGTTGGGGCATGAGCAGAGCAGCTGAAAGCGCCAGAATCACACTGGCTGCGAGAGCATAACGGAAACGGTAATAAATCGAGGGTTGTGCTGTCTGCGCCAGTGCTTGCAGGCTGTTGATCAGGCCTGCATCGACCGGCAGGCGACTGGCCTTTTTAAGGCGTTGCTCAAAAGCATCGGATGCGGCAGCGGCTAGAGTAAATTCCGTATTCGAACGGCGCGCCGCCAGGAATTCCGGATCCCGATTGCCAGGGTCCGAATTCAACAGCCGCTTGAATTCAGAAAAGTTCATGGACATTACCGCTTACTCCGTCGCTCTGCACATTCTCGGTCAATTGTTCCCTGGCACGAAACAATTGGGTCATTACCGCGCTTTTGCTGATATTTAATTGCTGGGCGATCTCTTCACAGCTGAAGCCCATAACGACCTGCAACAGCAAAGGCTCACGGTACCTGGGAGCCAGCCT
>JBGTHE010000711.1:0-5047 GCA_041746335.1 Lysobacterales bacterium
TCAACAAGCTGTCGCGTCGGCTGAACATCGACCCCCAGAGCTTGCATAAAGCAATCGGCACCACCGGCACGGGTTGCTCGGAAATGATCTTGCATACGCCTGACTTGAACGGCTGAATTTCTCCATCGCGGGTGATCGAGCCTTCCGGAAAAATGCCGAGCACATCACCGTCGCGCAGTACCTGGTGGATTTGTTGATAAGCCGCATCAAGAATGGCGGGGTCTTCGTCACGAGAGGCTATGGGAATAGCCTTACCAGTACGAAAAATAAAATTCAGCAGGGGCAGTTTGAAAATAGTGTGGTGCATGACAAAGCGCACCGGTCGCCGGATCATGCCGCCCAATATCAGTGGATCTACAAAACTGACATGATTGGCTGCAATGATCACAGCGCCTTCTTCAGGAATGTGCTCCGTCCCCACCATACGCACCCGGTAAATCGTGTGGATCAGAATCCACACGAGGAAGCGCATCAGGAATTCCGGCACCAGACTGAATATGTAAACGGCGACCACCGCATTAAGGATGGCGGTAATCAGGAACAGCTCGGGTATGGACAAACCTGCTTGACCCAATAGGAGCATGGCCATGATGGCCGATATCACCATGAACAGGGAATTCAATATATTCAAACCCGCGATGACCCGCGAACGATGTTCAACATCAGAACGTTGCTGCACCAGGGCATACAGGGGTACGGTGTAAAAACCGCCAAACACACCGATCAAAAGCAAATCCATCAGGATGCGCCAGTTGCCTGCATCGGAGAAAAAAGCCATCGTGCCCACCGGAACCATTGCGGCTTCCGGAGTGGCGAAATACAGGTCGACGCCAAATACAGTCAGGCCAATGGCGCCAAAAGGTACCAGGCCGATCTCGACCTGATTGCCGGACAGGCGCTCACACAGCAGCGAGCCCGCACTGATCCCAATGATGAACAGTGCCAGCAGACCGGACATCAGGTTTTGGTCGCCCCCCAATACGTTCTGGCTGTAACTGGGAATCTGCACAAGAAACGTGGCGCCGAAAAACCAGAACCAGGAAATACCCAGCACGCTGTTCAACACCGTCTGGTTTTCATTGATGAAGCGCAGGTTGCGCATCGATTCGCGGTAAACATTCCAGCTGATCTTCAGATCAGGGGCGACGGCTGCAGCCCGCGGTATTTTGCAGCTGTACCAGTAGCCGGCCCCCGCCACCAGCAAACAAGCCAGGCTGACCCAGTACGGCCAGCTGCTGTCTATACCCGCCAATTGAGGGCCGGCAATGGTGCCCAGCAGGATGGCCACAAAAGTACCCATTTCCACCAGGGCGTTGCCGCCCACCAGCTCGCGCCGCTCCAGGACCTGCGGCAGGATTCCGTATTTGATCGGGCCAAAAATGGTGGATTGCAGGCCCAGCAGGAACAGCACAGACAAAAGCAGTGGCAGGTTGTCGAGCCAGAAGCCCAGGGTGGCCAATAACACGATTACCACTTCCAGCAGCTTCACGCGGCGTATCTGCAGGGATTTTTCAAATTTGTCCGCAAACTGTCCAAATAGTGCGGAAAACAGGAAGAACGGCAGGATGAACAATAAAGCACTGAAATTAACCAGTTGGTCGGTATTCAATCCAGCCACGGCGCTGCTTTTAAACACCAGCAGGGCGACCAACGCATTCTTGAAAATATTGTCGTTGAAGGCGCCCAAAGCCTGCGTCATGAAAAACGGCATGAAGCGCCGCTGCTTGAACAGCTCGAATTGTGAATGGCCGGACATACGCCGGGTTAAGCCGCGAGGGACGTCAGCACACCGGCTATCGTCGCTGTCATCATAGTCGCGAGGGTGCCGCCCAATACAGCCAGCAAGCCCAGCCGTGCCAGGTCCGGCTTCCGCTCCGGAGCCAGCCCGCCAATTCCGGCCAACTGAATGGCAATCGACGAAAAATTGGCGAACCCACAAAGGGCATAAGTGGAAATCAAAACCGAGTGTGGGGACAGGGTATCTTTGATCTCGTTCAGATGGGCATAGGCTACGAACTCGTTGGTGACAATCTTCTCGCCGATCAATCCACCCACCGCCACGGCATCAACCCAGGGTACCCCAATCACCCAGGCCAGGGGTGAGAGCAGGAATCCCAGCATAATCGACAGACTGAGCGGCTTGCCAATCAGGGCTTCGATACCAAGGACCTGACCCAGCCACGCCAATGGAAAATCGATCATGGCGATCAGCGCCACAAAGGCCAGCAACATACCACCCACGTTCAGTGCCAGGCGCACACCGTCCGATGCACCGTTGGCGGCGGCCTCGATCACGTTGCCAGCGGTCCTTTCCACTTCCAGCTTGACGCTGCCTTTCGTCAAGGAGTCCTCGAACTCCGGCTTCAGCAATTTGGCGATCACGATGGTAGCCGGCGCAGCCATTACACTGGCTGCCAGCAGATGACGGGCATAAAACAATTGCTGGGCTTCATCACCACCACCCAGCATGGCGATGTAAGCAGCTAACACGGCTCCGGCAATGGTGGCCATGCCGCCTACCATCATGGTGAATAATTCCGATTCGGTCATTCGGGCGATGTAGGGCCGCACCACCAGGGGCGCTTCGGTCTGCCCGACAAACACATTCGCAGCCACTGACAAACTTTCCGCACCACTCGTACGCAGCGCTTTCAGCATGACCCAGGCCATTCCCTGAACAATCTTCTGCATGATGCCGAGGTGATACAACACCGACATCAATGCAGCGAAGAAGATAATGGTGGGCAATACCTGAAAAGCGAAAACGAAGCCGAAATTTTCCAGGCTGGCCAGGTCACCGAAAATAAAACGCGAACCATGCAGCGCAAAGTCGACAATCTTGACGAAGAAGCGGGCGAAGTATTCAAAGAATTCACGGCCGCCCGGCATGATGATAACGATAAGGGCAAACATGATTTGCAGCGCGATGCCGGAAAGAACCAGGCGCCAGTCAATCTCAAGCCGGCGATTGGAAAGGGCAATGGCGATACCGATCAGTACCGACAGCCCGAACAGGCCAAAAGCAATCTGAGCAATCATCGGGCAGCCTCCACCTGGCGTGAGCTGTTAGGGAAACGTCGCCTTATCGAGAGTTCCCGGCGGACATGGATGTGCCGCCGCAATCATGGAGGGTTCCCGATGCTTCAATGCTGGTCTGCAATGTATAGGCTTTGTTTGAAACTGGCAAATTATCCGGCCGCGGACATGGACCGCGATGATGTTGGGTGAGCAGCAAGCCGACAGTTTGCCGGCTTTGGTCAAATTTTCCCGTCTGCGAAAATCAGCGTTTCCCGGGTGGCTGAAAAGTTGAGTTCGGGCCAGCGCTCCATGGTGAGTTGCAGGTTGACGCGGGTGGGCGCGAGGTATACGAGTTGCCCGGCCGCGTCTGTGGCCAGGTTCAGTTCCAGCTGGCGGCGAAAGTCCTCCAGCTTGCGGGCGTTGTCGCCACTGACCCAACGCACTGTGTGGATATTCACATTCTCAAAAAATGCATCCACGTTGTATTCATTCTGCAAACGGTAAGCAACTACATCGAACTGCAGCATACCCACAGCACCCAGCACCAGATCATTATTGGTCAGGGGCCGGAAGAACTGGGTAGCACCTTCCTCGGACAACTGCTCCAGGCCTTTCTGCAGTTGTTTAAGTTTCAGCGGATCACGCAACCGGGCGCGGCGGAACAGCTCCGGAGCAAAATTGGGGATGCCGGTGAATTGCAGCGCCTCACCCTCAGAAAAAGTATCGCCGATGCCAATGGTGCCGTGGTTGTGCAGGCCGATGATATCGCCGGGCCAGGCATCCTCCACATGCTCGCGTTCCTGCGCCAGGAAGGTCAGTGCATTGGCGGACTTGATATCCTTACCAAGGCGCACATGATGCAGTTTCATGCCACGCTGGAAGTGTCCGGAACAGATTCGCACGAAAGCGATACGATCACGGTGGGCCGGATCCATATTTGCCTGGATCTTGAACACAAATCCCGTCAATTCAGCTTCATCACTTTCGACGGTTCGACCGGTGGTTTCACGCGGCCCTGGTGGCGGAGCGTGTTGCACAAACGCATCCAGCAAAGGCGTGACACCAAAGTTGTTGATGGCCGAGCCAAAAAACACCGGGCTCTGATCGCCCGCCAGGTACGCAGCAGGATCAAATGCGTGACTGGCACCTTTGACCAGTTCAATTTCTTCGCGGAACTCAGCGGCGTCACGGCCCAGCACTTCATCGAGTTCGGGGTTATTCAGTCCCTTGATGACTCGGGCCTGTTGCGTGACGTAATTTTTGCCGGAGTCGTAAAGCAACACTTCGTCGTTCAGCAGGTGATAAACACCTTTCAGCCGCTGGCCCATGCCAATTGGCCAGGTAACCGGCGCGCATTGAATGCCCAGCACGGACTCTACTTCGTCCAGCAACTCCACCGGCTCGCGGCCTTCGCGGTCCAGTTTGTTGATGAAGGTGAAGATGGGTGTCTGGCGTAAGCGGCAGACTTCCATCAGCTTGATGGTGCGTTCTTCCACGCCCTTGGCGCAGTCAATCACCATTAGTGCTGAGTCGACTGCGGTCAGCGTTCGATAGGTATCTTCCGAAAAATCGGCGTGGCCCGGAGTGTCCAGCAGATTAACCACCTTGCCGAGGTAGTCAAACTGCATCACCGAGCTGGTCACGGAAATGCCGCGTTCCTGCTCCAGCTTCATCCAGTCGGAAGTGGCGTGACGAGTGGCCTTTTTGGCCTTAACTGCGCCTGCCATCTGAATCGCCCCGCCAAACAACAACAGTTTTTCGGTCAGCGTAGTTTTACCGGCATCGGGGTGTGAAATAATGGCAAACGTACGGCGACGTTCGCGTTCCAGTTGGATTTTGGACATGGCTTTGGGTTTTTCAGGCCGCTGGGGCCAGCTCGGAAAAAACGCGCCATTCTAACAGAGCTGGCGCCATGGCAGAGCTTAATGATCAGTAAAGCCCGGTAATCTTGAATAATCTTCAGGGCCGCTCTGCTTGAGTGCCTGCCAGAAATTGCTTTTCCTTTGGCTCGATGCTGCTGCCATCGACG
>JBGTHE010000712.1:0-4955 GCA_041746335.1 Lysobacterales bacterium
GGCCAGGGTATTGAATACAAACCCCCCGCTGCGGCGGGTTTCGGAAGGCAGGAAGTAATAAAGGCTTTCCGCCATGCCCACCTGGGCAATGCCAAACATGGTGCCGAAGATCAGGAATATCTGTTTGTAGCTGCCGAACTCGGTTTGGCTGAATATCCGGGCCAGAACCATGGGAATGGCAAAGGCTGCAACAAATCCCAGAAATCGCCCGGACATCAGCACCAGCGCGGGTCTGAACAGAGCTTCCAGCGGTTGCTTGTGCCCGATTTTCTGGTTTACGGGCTGCTGGTCCGCGAACTGGGGCGCCTCGGTGTTCAAGCCCAATGCTGCGTTCGACAGGCGTCTGCCGGATCGAAAATTCCGTTGGCCTGACAACTGAGTATCGCCGGCGAAAAGCGGCCCATTCCATTCATGCAGGCGTTCTCCCACAACATCCTGCGGGTGATGGTCAGCAGTGGATGTGACGGGTCGGAATGCGCGCAGATCGTGTGGGCGGTGCGATATCCCGCATCGGCTACTGCCTGGATCGCGTTTGCATTGAATTGGCCGTCGGGATAAGCAAAGTGCCGTATCGGCACACCCAGCCGCTGCTCCAGCACATGCTTTGAGCCTTCAACTTCGTCGCGGAGGACTTCCGGTGTCTCATTCGCCAGCAATGCATGGGACCGGGTGTGTGAACCCACGGTCACGCCGCCGGTAATCATTTCAGCGAGCATGTCCCAGTCCATCATCCGGAAATCCTGCAACTCGTCCTCGTCCAGCGAAACCCGGCTTCTTCCTACCTCCAGGAATCGATCAACTGATTTCTGGTTCACGGTCTCGAGCAGAGCCCGGGTTGCCTGAAAAGGATCTTTGGCCTCGATGAACCGGCGAGTCAGCCGCTCCGACTGTTCATCCACAAGTTCAAGCTTCGCAACAATGGCCGGCCAACCGTCTTCACCAGACACAACCGGTTGCTTCATCATCGCGGACAACACCAGATGGAGTTCATCATGAACTTGCAATTGATCGGTGCCGACCAGATTGGTCACAACGAACACAGCGGACGGTATGCCCTTGCGCTTGAGAATGGGAAAGGCATTTTGATAAACATCCCGATAGCCGTCATCAAAGGTGACGGCTGCAACCGGTTTGCCGTTGGGGTTTTTGTTCTCGAGTGTCAAGGCAAGTTCGTCCAGGCAAACGAAGCGGTAGCGCCGCCCGATCCAGTCCAGGTGCTGCTCAAAGCTACGTGCACTGGTCAACAAGGGGGAAATGGACAGGGAGTCACTTCGTTTGAAATCCTTCACCACCCGGTGATAACCGACAACCAGTGGCTTGCCTTTAAGACCGCGCCAGGAAGCCACCACGCTGCCGAGCCCGCTCCAGTCGAGCCCTGCTGCGCATCCGGTCTTGGCAAAGCCGCGCAGCCGAACTTTGAACGGACGGGTCATGGGCTTCTTTCCTGATTAGGCGGGCAATGGTGGACCTGCCGAATAATCCAGTGTTTGATTGCTGCCGAGTGCCGATAAACGCCGCCCATGTTTCTGGGGGGATACAACTCGAGCCGGATCAGTTCACGTTCCTGCCGCGCCCACAGGTACTTGTAGGTTTCGTTGTCGTGAAGAAAATCGAATTCACGCGCACCATCTGCAATCGCGTTTTTGATGGCAAGAGCGACGATTACGGTACCCAGACTGTATTTGCGATAGTCCGGGTCGAATGCGGACTGGTAGTGGTAAAACACGTCATGATACTTGAACACGTAAAGTGAAGAGACTGGAACACCATCCAACAAAAGTGTGTAGAGCCTGAGCCAGCCTTGCTCAAGGCTGCTCTTCGAAAAAGTCCGGTGAAAGTCAATCAGCTCATTCCTGTTCAGCGCCGTCGAACCACCTTTCTCGGACCAACGTCGCAAGTGCAGCTCAACGAAAACGTCCATGGCCCACTGGCGTTCCGACTCTGTAGCAGCTACCTTCAGGGACACATCGAAGTCCTTGTGTAATCGCCGCAACATCTTGCCGACATTAATCCGGTGTTTGGAGTGAAGACTGTCGAGATAGGATTCCCACGTGTGCCCCGCCAGGATGGTATAAGGGCAATAGTTCGTAGTCAGTCCCACGGACTTCCAGCCGGCTTCCTGAAGCTGCCGTGACAGATCAGCCATCGGAGCAGACGATTTTTCGATCCGCACCAACTCCAGCATGCGGCCCGATTGGGTCAGACTCCCGCTGATTTCGCGTACGGCGATCTGCTCGTGCCCGGGCCTGATCAGGAAGCTGAGATAATCGGACCCCACGCTACCTGAAGCCAGGAATTCCAAGACTCGCCACGGCATCAAGCGTTTGAGGCTGGCAGGTCGCAGGGCCAGCGGCGCGATGGCAATCAGGAGTCCGTCGAGTCGCACGACGATGATGTGTAATTCCCGGCTTCCCGCAAGATGCAGCCACCAGGTATAAAGCCATTCCCAGGTGAGGAATATGCAGTCGCTGGGACACGCCCGCAGCAACTCGTCCCATTCACTTCGCAGCTCGCGAAAACTGACAGCATCCGAAATTACTTGCGTGCTTATCTTCGCCGGACAGGCCTGAGGTAGAAGGCCAGTCTCCAAAGCATCGATTTCGAGGAAGCTTGCTGGTGCAGCAGTAGTCATGCTGTCACTGCCACGCGTCGGGTGTGGGCCAACTCGGCGCGGTAAACGGCCTGCGTGTCAGCCGTCATTTTCTCCAGGGAAAAGCCTTCCGTTGCCATGATTTTTGCAGCTCGTCCGAACCGCTTCGCGAACTCCGGATTATCAAGAATTGTTCGTATGGCCTGCGCCAGATGTTCGGGCGACCTGAGCGGGATCAGAATGCCGTTGACCTGATCCCTGACCAGTTCCGGATTGCCACCCACATTGGTGGCGACGGTTGGAATGCCTGCAGCCATCGATTCCAGCAGGGTGTTTGACAGGCCTTCACTGTGCGAGGGCAGAACTGAAATGGCAGCCTCCGCCAGGATCTCAGGCGTGTCGGTGCGGTGGCCAGCAAAAATCACGCTTCCGCCCACGCCAAGATCATTGGCTAATTCCTGCAGTTCCTGCATGTACTCCCGGTCCTGAGAAAAAACACCTTCCTGGTACTGGAGTTTCGCGCCTACGATCAGGAACCGCACTTCGGGGTGCGACAGTCTCAGCAGCGAAGCCGCCTTGATAAAATCGTCTACGCCTTTTTGCGGATTCAAACGCGCGATCAGAACGACGATGGGCGAAGAATCCGGAATGGCCAGATCCCGCCGTACGTGGGATCGGTCGGAGCTGCCTGTGTAGCGGGACATATCGATGCCGTTCTTGATCACAGTGATCCGGTTGTCCTCATAGCCCTGCTCCAGCAACCATTCGCGAATGGACTCTGCATTGACCAGGATTCTGTCGGCCAGCCTGCACACCCATTTCTGCGCTATTTTCTGGTTTGGGGTCAGGTATACACCGCGGTCGCGGATGGAAGCGATCACCACCGGCACACGGGCCAGCCGTGCAGCGGGGATCGCAAACATATTGGCGTAAAAGTTGTAGCTGTGAGCGATCTGGATGTTTTGGGAACGCAGATGGGCTGCAAAGCGCATTTGCTGCAGAAGCGTCTTCGGTCCGTAAAGATTCCTGATGCGGAATTCGGAAATGGGTATATCGAGCTTCTCAAAATCGGCGAGCATGTCGCCGCCTTTCCTCAGACAGGCAAATTGCAGATCGAAGGCCTGACGATCCAGGTGGCGGACGAGGTTCAATACCTGGCCTTCTGTGCCGCCCTGGAAAAACGTAGTCAGAATTTTCAACAAACGAACGGACTGCGGCTCACCGGTTGAAAGGTCAGTGAGCCTTGCCGTTGCAGCCTGGGCCTTCATGAGCGGACTTTCCTGTGCCCGGCAGTGGCCTGAGTAGCAATGGCCTGGGTAGCAATGGCCTGAGCGGCAATGGTGCGGGTAGCAATAGTTTGGGCGGCAATGGCCAGGCCGGCGATATAGTAAAAATAGAAATGATATGCGACCGGGTGAAAAAAGGCGGCGACGGCGAATGCAATCAGGCTGACGCGCAATCCCTCTGCGATATGAAACAGGACGCTGGACCGATTTTCGTTCAAGGTACGCAATGCGGTTGCGGTTCCGCGCAGGCAGTTCAGGTACAGCAGCAGAAAAAGCACCAGTCCAGGCAGGCCCAGCTCGACCAGATACTGGAGAAAGACATTGTGAACGGCGGTCCATGTCTCGCCTCTCTCTTCATTGAGCGCGAGCACATTCATGCCGAGGCCTGACCCCACGATGGGTTTGGCCACCGAAAGCCGAACTGCCGCCTTCATATCTTCAAGCCTGTTCTGAGCTGAATGCGTTGAATCTTCCTCGACGTTAACGATAGTACTGAGTCGATCAAAATATCCATCAGGAACCATGGGCAGCGCCATCAGCCCCAGGACAATGATTACGGGGATCCAGACCCGCTCAGACCTCTTCCTGCATAGCCAGCAGTAGGTCAGGCCACTCACCATCAGTGTCAGAAACCCGGCTCGGGAAAACGTCGCAATGATGGCGATCACTATGAGGCAGGTGGTCGACGCCAGCAGAATCCGCGTTCCGGTCTTGCGCGATGCCAGCAGCAGTGCGAGGGACAGAGGCAGGATGAGGTTCAGCATCAATGCCATGTCGTTGGGGTTGGCCGTCAGCCCGGAGGAGTAGCCCAGCACCCGGTCGCCGCCGGTTTGCAGCGAGACTCCGGACAGGTAATTCCGAATAGTCGTAATTCCCAGGGGGATGCTCATCAACACCAGTCCCCAGGAAATCTGTTGCAGCCTGACGCGGCTGTCGACCACGTTGACTAGCAATATGAAGACGATCACGGTCTTTGAAAAATTTTCCACCAGGAAAGACACGCTGCCACCGGGCCAGTATGAAAATGGGATGGTGATCAACGCCCATCCCACCAGGCACAGCAGTATTTTGGTCGGGGT
>JBGTHE010000713.1:0-8997 GCA_041746335.1 Lysobacterales bacterium
CCAGTCCATGGCTATCGGCGGAGGCTATGGCACGGGGCGCGAGTTGGTGGAGTTTTTCCTGAACTACGGGCCCATGGGTGGATATTTTGGAATGATCATGGCGACCATTGTGGTCAGCCTGGTTTGTATGATTGCCTTTGAGCTGGCCCGCATCACTCAAACCTACGATTACCGGAGTTTCCTGCGCATCCTTTTGGGACGAGCCTGGTTTGTGTACGAAATTGCTTACATACTGACCGTTTTGTTGATTCTGGCGGTTTTGGGCTCCGCCACCGGCGCGATTTTCACTGAAACGTTTGGCTTGCCGGCCATGAGCGGAACAATAATTTTGCTGTTTTCCGTGGCCGTGCTGGCCTTTCTGGGTTCCCGGGTGATTGAAGGTGTGATGTCCTTCTGGTCATTTGTGCTCTATGCGCTCTACATCACGATCTTTGTGCTCAGCATGAGCTTGTTTGGCCCGGTGATCGTGGAAACCCTGAAGGCCAGTGACGCGCAACCTGGATGGCTTTCCTCCGGTATTCGCTACGGAGCAATGCAACTGGGTTTGTTGCCCGCCGTCCTATTTGCAACCGTGTATATCAAACAGCGTAAAGAAGCCTTGATTGCTGGCGTCCTGACTGGGCCCTTGTTGATGATACCGGCCGCCCTGTTCTTTGCAGCTTTGGTGGCCAATTATCCGGACATCGTGGAACGCCCGGTGCCCATGAATCACATCCTCGAAAGCCTGAACTCGCCGGTTTTGTTTTACTTGTTTCCAATTGTGCTGATTGGGACATTCATCGAAACCGGTTCGGGAATGATACATGCGCTCAACGAGCGGATTGCCAACGCATTTGCCGCTCCCGGCCGCACTCTGCATAACTGGATCCGGCCAGTGATCGCCGTGGTCTTGATCATCGCAGCAATTCTGTTGTCGCGCTGGGGCATTATTGACCTGATCGCTGTGGGCTATAACTTCATGGCAGGGGTGTTTGTGCTGGTGGTGGTTGCGCCGGTTCTCACCATTGGTGTGTGGAAGGTGATGCGGAGGTAACCCGGCGTCAGCCTCCTACAAAACCAAAGTCATAAATCGGTTGCAGGCAGTATGACCGGTATTGCCCATCGGTCCCTCATGAACTTCAAATCCATGTCGCTTGTAGAGTCTTTGCGCGTGCGTCATGGACTCCAGCGTTTCCAGATAACACAGGCGATAGCCCGCATTCCGAGCCGCATCCAGAATCTGGCTCAGCAGACGACTGCCCAGACCTTTTCCCCTGAGCTCGGGTCGGTAATACATCTTGCGCAGTTCGCAGGTGGTTTTATTCGCTCCCGCCAAAGGTGCAAAACCACCGCAGCCCAATAGTTTTCGCCCTTTCTCGATCACGTAGAATGCCGCCTTGGGTGGGGGGTAGGCTTCGAACATGCCATCCACTTCAGCATCCTGGATGGAATAGCCACATCCGACGGCTCCGAACTCAGTCATCACATCGCGGATGATGCGGGCAACCGCCGGGTTGTCACTGCGACGCATGGGCCGGATGCGGTATTCGCTACCGATTCGGGCATAGCGCAGCGCCTTGGCGTAACGTGCCAGGCCTTCAACCACCACCTCCCGTTCTTCCAATGGCATGCAATTGAGTGCAGCTTCTACCTGGTCGTTGGAGTGCTGATGCACGGGTTGCAAACTTTTGCGCCCCGCTGCGGTGAGCGATAGCAATCGCCGCCGACCATCTGCTGGGTCAGCCAGTGTCTGTACTTCACCCCGCTTGACCAGGGACTTGATCTGGCGGCTCAGCTTTGATTTCTCGAGCACCAGACGTTCACAAAGCTCTGAAGCAGTTGCCTGCCCCAGGATCTCGAGTTCCGTGAGTACGTGACAATCAGAAAACCGATGGCCACCGAAGGTGTGGCTGGTGTCCAACAGGTGCAACTCGCGCACCATTTCGCGGGAAGCCTGGCGAATCAGAGGTACTTGGGCTTTCATAGTGCCTAATTTACAAGTATATGGTTGTGAATACCAACTAGTTTCCATTCCGCTTGCCGGATTTAAAATTCGTCCGGCCGACTCATTCACCCGGTTCAATTCTAGAGCGTCGTGTTTACAGCCTCCCTAGGCAGGGGTGACCTGCCCCAAGCTTGAAATTTCAGTCATGCAAATCAATAGGAAATCCCGAGTTATGGACAGCGGAGGTCGAATATGGGAAATTATCGGTTCCCCCCAACCGCAGGAAACGGATATCACGCTTTTTGCTCCTACACAGGATCACATGATGAAAAAGCTCTCGTTTGCACTGATCACTTCTTCAGTTATCACGGCGTTATTACTGGCGGCTCAACCGGCCTTGGCTCAGACAGAGCCACAAACACGCGCAACCAAGCCCGCCAGGGCTGCTACTAAGCCTGTTGAAAGTTTGTCAATGAACTTCAGCAAAGTTGTCCCTAAAAACCAGCGGTATGTCATTTTCGATGCTAAAGGACAGCCACTGAGTGTTCTGAAGTCCGGCACGAGTACGGCCGAGGTGACGGATTGCGCACAAATCCCTTGCCCACCTACCTTTGGTGATGACGTTGTGTGCTGGAAATGCGTGGAGCAAATCACTTCTAATCAGGGCAGCACCGAATAAACAAATTTTTTGGTTCCATAGAAAGGAGGGCTGGCCGGGTGGGAAGCCACCTGGCCGGCCCATGTGCCCTCAAGGAGACTTTCATGTTCATCATCAGAGTAATCGGCGTTGTCGCACTGGGTGTGGTGCTGGCTTTATCTGGCCTGAGCGGATTATCCGTTAGAGATATTGCGGCTCAGGAAACACAGGCGGCGCTTGAGCAAACCGTTTCAATAGGTGCAGCCATCGAGCAGCAGTTGGGCAAACGCGCAAAGCTGAAGCTTGTTTCTGGCCAGGACCTGGAAGGTAAAGTGGTGGAAGTGGGTGACGAAGTTGTCGTTATTGCGGAACTCACTGGCATGGAATTTTTCAGTGCTACGGTGGTACTCGACCAGATTGCTGCCATTATTGAAACGAAAGCGGTGGGAAATGCAGGCAAGTTACGCCTGAAATTTAAGGTTCAGGCCAAAGCACCGACCGGAACCCAAGAAAAACCCGAGATAAACCGGCAAAGAAACAAAAATGGCAAGGTAGACATCTTGCGAGTGAAGATGCCATCCCTTAAAAAGTCAATTAATCAGATGAGCCTTAGATAGCGGAGGGCGGGATGCCCGAGAGCTATCAAGGAATGCACGGAAGCGATCAAGCGACTGGAAGGTGGAAGGTCGGCAGCTATGCTACCTCCTACAGGTGCAAGTAGAGTCTTGTAGGAGCTAGCCTTGCTCGCGACCCTCAGGCTTTGTCGGCAGCTAGCTAGCAATGTCTCGCTTTCAGGGTCACTACAATCTGCTTCAAGTCAATATTCCGCGCACGCAGCATGACCAGAACGTGATACAGCAGGTCGGCTGTTTCGTTGCAGACTTCCAGATCATCACCACTGCTGGCTGCCAGGGCAGTTTCCACTCCCTCCTCACCAATTTTCTGGGCAATACGTCGCACACCGGATTCGAACAATGAGGTGGTGTAGCTGCCTTCAGGACGATTCTTGTTGCGGTCTTCCACCAGCTTCTCAAGCTCAGAGAGAAATGCCAGCTCAGGATAGACCGCGGCCGCAGCATCAAAACAGCTGGTGGTATTACGATGGCAGGTGGGGCCGGTTGGCTCAGCAAAGATGAGCAAGCTGTCATTATCGCAATCGGCATGCACGGATTTCAGCTGCAGTTGGTTGCCGGAAGTTTCCCCTTTGGTCCACAGACCCTGGCGTGAGCGGCTGAAGAACGTCACCAAGCCGGATTCCAGTGTTTGCTGAAGTGCGGATTGGTTCATGAAGGCCTGCATCAGAACCCGCCCATCGAAGGCATCCTGCACAATCGCCGGTAGCAGGCCATCGCCTTTGTCCCAATCCAGCTGATCGATGTGTGCCTGTGTCTCTATGCGCATGGTCTGACTCCGATACCGGCGGCTGCCAGTTCGTTCTTGAGAACGGGAATGGCAATATCGCCGGAGTGGAATACGGTGGCTGCCAATGCAGCGTCCACATCCGCTTGCTGGAACACGTCGACAAAATGCTGAATGCTGCCAGCGCCACCAGAGGCTACCAGGGGTATGGGCAACACCGCGCGGGCTGCCGTGAGTTGGCTAGTATCGAAGCCTTTGCGGGTGCCGTCGGCTGACATGCAGTTGAGTACGATTTCTCCAGCACCCCGATCTACCGCCTCACGCAACCACGACAAAGTTTCCCGCTGCGGATTGCGCATGGCATCAGGTGTGCCGGTATGGGAACGCACACTGTAGCTGAGCTGCTCACTCATCGTTGTGCTGGCCAGGGAATCCACACCGACAACTACGCACTGGCTCCCGTAAGCACGCACAAGTTCGTCGATCAGGTCGGGGCGCTCAAGGGCAGGGGTATTGATTGAGATTTTGTCAGCGCCCTGGTTCAGCACGCGCCCGGCATCTGCAACTGAGCGGATACCACCAGCCACACAGAACGGAATATCGATGGTTTCCGATACCTGCCGTACCCAGGCCACATCCACGCTTCGGCTTTGCGGGCTGGCGGTGATGTCATAAAACACCAGTTCATCTGCGCCTTCATCTCGGTAACGCGCGGCCAGTTCCAGAATGCCGCCCATCACCCGGTGATCCCGAAACTGCACCCCCTTGACGACCTGGCCATCTCGTACATCGAGGCAAGGTATCAGTCGGCGGGCCACCCGGCGGGCCATTTGGTGTATCGCTGTTGTCATTCAGGCTAGGACCTCGAGCGCTTCGCTCACGGTGAAGCACCCTTCAAGCAAGGCCTTGCCGGAAATCGCGGAGGCAGCACCCGTGGATTTGAGGTCTTCCAGATCGCGCAAGCCAGAAATGCCACCCGATGCCTGCAACCGCAGTTGCGGGTAGCGTGCGGATATTTGCTGATAAAGTTTAAGGTTGGGGCCTTTGAGCGCGCCGTCTTTGCTGATGTCGGTGCAAAGGAGATGTCTCAGGCCCTCGCCAGAAAGTTTGTCCAGCAAATCCCAAAGATCGCGGTCGCCCGCCTCGGTCCAGCCGCTGGCTCGTGGCCAGGGTGTGCCGTCTACATCGATGGACACATCCAGCGCACTCACCAGTTGCTCTGCCCCAAAATGCTGCAGCCACTCAATAAATAGGGCAGTCTGTTTGACACAAATAGTGCCGACAACCACGCGGCTTGCACCCCGCTGCAAGCGCTCGCTGACATCCTCAATCCCACGCACGCCGCCACCAACCTGCACGCGCTGGCTGATCTTCGAGAGTAGTTGCAGCATGGGTTCCTGATCGGCCTTGGGACCATCGCGCGAAGCAGCCAAGTCAACCAGATGCAACCACTCGGCACCCGCATCGGCATACAGGTTAGCGATGTGCAAAGCACCACCCGGATAGCGCTTGCACTCGTTGAAGTCGCCATGGCGCAAGCGCACCACGTCTCCATCCAGAAGATCAATGGAGGGGATCAGTTGCATCAGTGTGTCGTTCCTTGATGATTGAGCGGTGTACCGAGAAAGCTTTGCAGCAGACGAGCACCCGCAGCCGCTGAGCGCTCGGGGTGAAACTGAGCACCGTAGAAATTGCCCTGCCGCACAATGGCACTAAAGGGCGTTCCGTGTTCTGCACTGGACAAAGTCCATGGCCCCAGCGGCGCGGCGTAGGAATGAACGAAGTAGAACCAATCCCCATTCAAGGAATCGCTGAAGCTATCGCTTTGGGTGGCGTGGATTGAATTCCAGCCCATATGCGGTATGCGTAAACCGGGTGATGGGGGCAAGCGCTCGAGCCGCGCCGGAATCAACCCCAGCAATTGGGCATCATCTTCCGCTGAGGATTCGAACAACAATTGCATACCCAGGCAAATGCCGAGGACGGGTTGCTTCAATTCTCGAATCACGTCGATCAGGCCGTGGCCTCGCAGCACTTCCATGGCACGTCCTGCTGCACCGACTCCGGGAAGAAGCACGCGTGCGGCTTTGCGTATCGTGTCCGCATTCGCCGTGAACTCGGGTTCCACACCGAGGCGTCGCAGTGCGTGTAACACCGAGGAGATATTCGCTCCGCCGCTATCGACGACAGCCAAAGTTTCCTGGGACTGCGCCATCAAAGGCTACCCTTGGTGCTGGGCAAATCATGACCACTGCGAGCCAAGGCGGGTCGCAATGCACGGCCCGCCCCTTTGAACAGGGCTTCAATCATGTGGTGAGTATTTTCACCCCTGACTTGCATGTGTACTGCGGCACGCAGGGACTGGCTGAGCGAGGCGAAGAAATGCCGCACCATTTCAGTGGAAAGCTCGCCGACCTGGTCGCGGCCGAACGCGGCTTCGAATTGAAAGACCGGGCGGCCGGACAGGTCGATCGCCACCTGAGCCAGGGACTCATCCATCGGCAGGGTAAAGCCGTAACGGCCGATGCCACGTCGCTGCCCTAACGCCTGGTCGAGCGCCTGGCCCAATGCCAGCGCGCAATCCTCCACGGTGTGATGCTCGTCAATTTCGAGGTCTCCGGCACAGCTCAGTTCCAGCCGGAAATTGCCGTGGCTGGCCAGTTGATCCAGCATGTGATCAAAGAAGCCGATGCCGGTCTGACATTGGCTGCTGCCGCCCGCATCGAGATCAACGAACGCCCGAATGTCGGTTTCATTGGTTTTGCGCCGGACGCAACCCTGGCGAGGCCGATTGAGTAACTGGTGCTCAATGCCGGCCCACCCCAGTTTCCCGGCCTCCAGTTTGAAGCCGCCTATGCCCATGTTGGTGGCCAGCTGCAGGTCGGTGTCACGATCGCCTATCACCCAGCTGTCCTGCAGATCCAGCTCGCCGGATTTCAGGTAATCCAACACCATGCCGATGTTGGGTTTACGGTTGGGCGAGCCTTCGTGTTCGAAGTGCGAATCAATGTGAACCGCCTTGAAAGTGATGCCTTGCGATTCAAACAGCGAAAGCATTTTGCGCTGAACCTGATCATAGTCGGCCTGCGCGTACGAATCAGTGCCGAGGCCATCCTGATTGCTGACGATCACCAACTCATAGCCGGCTTTTTGCAAGGCCAGCAGAGAGGGGATCACACCTTCCACCAGCTCCAGTTTCTCCAGCGTGTCGATCTGGTGATCCGCTGGCTCGATGATCAGCGTACCGTCCCGGTCGACAAACAGGATGCGTCTTTTGGCATTCATGCTGCGATGTCCTTCCAGTCGTCCAGCGCGGTCCTCAGTGCAGCCAGCTCACTGCTGCTGCCAACCGAAATTCGCAGGCAATCACGCAAAGCAGGTTCGGCAGGAAAACCTCGCAGAATAATGTTTTGTTTAGCACAATGCGCCAACAAGCCAGCAGCATTGTCCACTTGCAGTAATACAAAGTTGGCTTCACCCGGCCACAGCTGGCGGATCCAGCCGCGCCCTTGCAGCAATTCCAGCAGCAGCAACTTGTTGGCCGCCAATTCGCGCAGCAATTTCTGCTGACGCAGGCGCATGTCGGGTTGTAAAACGCGCAAAGCCATGGCGGTAACTGGCGCAGCTAAAGGGTAGGGCGCAATTACACGCCGCAGCAAAGCCAGGACTTCGGGTTGAGTCAGCACAGTGCCGCATCGCAGACCCGCAGAAGCCCAGGCTTTGGACAAGGTTCTCAGCACCACCAGGTGAGGATATTGGGTAATCAACTCGCAGGCAGAAGTTGCGTTGCTGAACTCGGCATAGGCCTCGTCCATGATCACCAGCGCCTTGCCTGATGCTGCGTCCAGAACCTGCAACAACAATTCACGGGTGATGCAATCGCCGGTGGGATTATTGGGCGAAGTGAGAAATAACAGGCGAATGCGATCATCAGCCTTAAACGTTGACAGAAGCTGCTCGCCATCCAGAACGAAACCGGAGTCTGCGCTGCGGCGAACTTCGACCACCGCTGCACCTTGGGCCTGGGCGGCAATCCGATACATTCCAAAGGTGGGTGGGCAATGCAGGACGGCGTCCTGTCCGGCACGGCAGAACACCCTGACAAGCAGATCGATGCCATCATCACTGCCACGGGTGACCAGCACTTGTTCTGGCGCCACACCGTACAGTTTGGCCAGCTCTGCCACCAGCGCTGCCGGTTGCGGTTCCGGGTAGCGATTGATGCTTTGGTTGGACAGGTCTTCGTCCAGAAGCGACCAGGGTGACTCATTCGCATTCAGCAGAATGCCTTGGCCTGGCGCTTCCAGCCGCGCTGATGAGTAGGGTTTCATCGCGACGATTTCTGGCCGGGCCAGCTCGTTGATATTCACGCTTGCTGCTCCTGCTCGATCACGATTTGCTTCAAGCGGGCACTGACCGCATTCCGGTGAGCGTCCAATCCTTCGAAACCCGCCAGGATTTCTGCACAGGGGCCAACGGCTTGCAGCCCAGCAGCGCTGGCTTCCTGCAAGGTCATGCGGCGCAGGAAGTCCGCGACACCCAATGCCCCGTGCGAACGCGCCCAGCCATAGGTAGGCAGTACGTGGTTGGGTCCGGAGCAGTAATCGCCTAGTGATTCGGGCGTCCAGCGTCCGATGAAAACGGAGCCGGCCTGGCGCACTTGCATTGCCCGTTCGCGTGCATCTCGGGTGTTCAGAATCAGGTGTTCGGGTGCATAAGCTTCCGCCACCTGCATGGCTTCATCCAGATCAGCCGTGAGAATGATGCGACTGCTGCGCAATGATTGCTCCAGGATTTTGGCGCGCGGAGAGGCAGGGCCTAACTTTTCCAGTTGCGCGATCACTGCCTCCGCCAGTTCGCTGCAGTCAGTCAGCAACAGAACTTGTGAGTCTGGTCCGTGTTCAGCCTGGGATAACAAATCCCAAGCGATCATTTCAGCCCCATTGCCCGGCAAGGCAGCCGCATCGGCGATCACCAGCACTTCAGAGGGGCCAGCCGGCATATCAATGGCCGCGCCAGCCGGGTCCTGCGAGATCTGCTGCTTGGCTTCGGTAACCCAACTATTACCGGGGCCAAA
>JBGTHE010000714.1:0-6703 GCA_041746335.1 Lysobacterales bacterium
ATATCTTTCACCTCCCCTGTTGTGGATACACCACAAAGCGCCGAAACACTGTGAGACTGCCCACTAACACTTTGTTTTACATATTTTTTTCTGCTAGCATATCGGTCCCGTCGCGTTCTGGACCCGGCTGATTTTCAAGCCCATGAAGCAAGCCTTAAAAATAACAATACTTACGTTGTTGATTTCGGTCTCGGCGTCGCTTTCTGCTGCACCGGTGGGTTATAGCGTCAACTCCGACAGTCCTTCAGACAATCACGACAGTTTGTATCGTATTGATCTGGCTACCGGCCAGCTAACCAGACTCGGCTTCGTGCGCTCACTGAATCTTATTCGCCTGGATGTGGAAGGCCTGGCCTTTGCTCCGGATGGCACGCTGTACGGCATGGACGATGAATCCATGAAGTTGTTTCCTTTGAACATCGACAATGGCCAGGTGATTAGTGCCCATGAAGTCAGCCTGACCGGTTTCACAGGTGCCGGAAACAATGATTTCGGTATGACCTTTGCCTGTGATAACAACCTGTACGTGTCCTCCGCCAGAAACGATTCACTCTATTCCGTCGGGCTGAATGGCGCAGCCACCCTCATTGGTGCTGAAGGCAGCCTCGGTGGTGATATCAGTGCGCTAGCAGCGTGGGGCAATCCAGTGCAGTTGTACGGCCTGGGCAATGGTGGGCTGAATTTAGGTGGTCCGGGCAATTTGTATTCCATTGATACCACAACGGGTGTGGCCACCCTGATTGGACCGCTCGGTGCCGCTGCGGCCGCCTATGATCAGGCTGGTTTATCCTTCGACAGCACGGGCCAGTTGTGGGCCATGACTGACCGCAGCCAATTGGTGACTCCCCTGCCCAGCCAGATTCTGCAGCTGAATACTGCGAACGGCGCAGCGACCCTGGTCAGCAGCACCACCGGTGAAACGGGTTTTGAGAGCCTGGCCATCACACTACCGAGGGGTTGCGATACTACGGGAGGCGACGAACGAGCGACCTTCACGGTACAAAGCCGCTTTGTCGATAATAATGATATTACGCCGGTAACCCTGCACCTCAGCTGCAATACCGGGCAGATACTGGACCAGACCAAAACCGTACAGCCCAACGAAGGCGTGTTCGGAGAATTTGAAGTTTCGTTTGTGGTAACCAGCCTGGGCTCAACCCCACTGAAATGCACAGTTACGCAAGATGCGCCTTTTGGCTACACGCCCAGCTACACCTGCCTGGGTGAATCCGATTGTGTGGAAGCCCAAAGCGCCAGCAGTTGTAGTTTTACCAACGTGGCATCCGGTACCGACAATCTTTGCCAGGTGCAGAGCTATCCCAATGCGGTGCCCTTTACCGTCATCAAAGAATGGCTGTTTGAAGCCGAAGAAATTGGCGAACAGGATTATGCCAACATCAATTTCGAATGCCGGAACGTATTTGACGGCGATGGTCAGGTGAACGGCAATCTGATGCAATGGAATTGGCCGGTGCACGGCAGTTCAGAGCGCACTGCCCAGATTCAACCCGATTTCCTGGGTAATACCAGTTGCCGCGCCACGGAAAGTAACACTTTCAGCGCGGTAGAAGTGATCAACGGGTGCGAAGACTGGATCCCTGTGTTTATTGGTGACAGTTCGGGTTCCTGCACCATCACCAATACCGTTTTCCTCGAAGGTATTCCCACGCTAAGCGATTACGGGCGGTGGCTGATGGCCTTGCTGCTGCTGGGCATTGGCATGGTGGCGGTTCGTCGCAGCTGATTCCGCTAGTCACTGCTCAGCTGATTAACCCTTACTCAGGTACAGCAAAGAAGCCTCTGCACTATTAAGGGACGAGTCAATTTATTGGGCCGAACCCTGGGTTCGGGCGGGGCTTCCCAAACTTTGGGACAGCTTTAGGCTAAACTTCCCTTTATCGAATTTCATGGAGTCAACAGATGGGTATTGGTGGAATCAGCGTGTGGCAGCTTTTGATCCTGCTGGTCATTGTGGTGCTGGTGTTCGGCACCAAGCGTTTGCGCAATATGGGGGGTGACCTCGGTGCAGCCATTAAAGGCTTCCGCAAAGGCATGGACGACGAAAAGAATCCCGATTCGGAACGCCTGGTTGCCGATCCGGAGTCATCGGCTGAAAGCTCAGCTTCGGGTAAGCTGAAGGACAACGAGCCCGCCAGCAAACTCTGAGCTGACTGATGTTCGATGTCGGTATCACCGAGGTACTTTTACTGGCCGTTATAGGCCTGTTGGTCCTCGGTCCTGAACGCCTGCCCAAGGTTGCGCGCACCCTGGGTGGACTGACGCGTAAAGCCCGTAGCAGTTGGCTGAATCTCAAGCGTTCCATAGACGCCGAAATCCAGGCCGAAGAACTCAAGAAGCCCATCAAGAAAATGCAGGACGAGGTGCGCTCAGCGGTCGGCAGCATAGACCAGCAAATGAAAAAGGCTACTGAGACCGTCAACAGCACGGTGGGTGGCAAACCTGGCACCCCATCTACTACTAGTGCATCTGCCACTAGTCCATCAGGCACTAGTCCATCATCCGCTGGCCCATTCGCCCCGACGCCATCTGCCCCGTCGCCAGTTACGGCTACCCCAGCTTCCGCCACCCGGTCTGCCGACACACAACCCGCTGACAATGACCGGCACTGAAAGCAATGAAGACAGGGAGCAGACCTTCCTTGAGCACCTGGTCGAATTGCGCAGCCGCCTGCTTAAAGCCTCTGCGGCGATACTGGTGGTTTTGCTGGCGCTGTTACCCTTCTCGCGCATACTTTGGGAAACGCTCGCCGCTCCGCTGACCGCACAACTGCCCGAAGGCAGTAGTATGATTGCCATCGATGTGGCCTCGCCCTTCCTGACCCCCTTCAAGCTGGCGTTGCTGTTGGCACTGATACTTTCTATTCCCATCGTGCTGTACCAGAGCTGGGCTTTCGTCGCACCCGCGCTTTACCGCCATGAGAAACGCCTCGCCAAACCTTTGCTTTACAGCGCGGTGTTGTTGTTCTATGCCGGCTGCGCTTTTGCTTATTTTGTGGTGTTCCCGCTCATTTTTGGCTTCTTCGCCAACGCGGCGCCAGCAGGCGTTGCGGTGATGACTGATATCAGCAAATATCTGGATTTCGTCATCACGCTGTTCCTGGCTTTTGGCATCGCCTTTGAGGTGCCCATTGCCACCATCATCCTGGTGGCAACCGGCATATGCACCATCGACCAGTTATCCAAGGCGCGGGGTTATGTCGTGGTGGGAGCGTTTGCAATTGGGATGTTCCTGACACCACCGGATGTGATTTCTCAAACTCTGCTGGCTGTGCCGATCTGGCTTTTGTTCGAAGCGGGTTTGTTGATGGCACGCATCCTGTTGCCGCACCGGGTTCACGCGACGGATGCTGAGGTCGAAATAGAAGAGTAGCCCAGCCGCGGCAACTCCGGTTATTCAGAGTTTACGCGGCAGAACTTCCCCAGGCTCAAGCCAGCAGCTGACCATCCCGATTATCATCATCGCTGCGCAACGATCGTGTCGGTTCAACCGGCAATCCGTAGATATCCTTGAAGGACAGATACTGGGTACCCAAAACCACCAGCTGAAACAGCAACCCGCTGAGCATCACCAGTGCGGCGAATACCAGGGAGATGGGGCTGAAGCTGCTGGCCAACCCCAGCATCAGGAAGAAAAATATCAGCAGTGGCGCTAACAACAAGACCAATCCCAAACCCAATACCGTAAAGGGCTTCCAGTTGCGAACAAGCCCCTGTAAACCTAATAGCAAGGCCCTGGCCATGGGCATGCCCCGAAACCAGATCAAAGGGATGGCGAGGAAACTGATGGTGCCGCTGATACTGACTGCCAGCAAGGCGGAGATCAGCACACGCATCATCAACTCCGGATCGAGCTGGCCTAGCGCCTCCGCATTGCCTTGTTCGATCTGCTGAAGCAGCTCAGTATCGAGCTGTGCATCACTGCTACCCATAACCAACATGGCGCCCAGCGCTGCCAGAGCGAACATGGCCACGCCCAACAACAGCAAGCGGCCATTGGCTGGTTTTTGCGTCAAGGGAACGAACAGGATGCTGGCGGGCAAAGCACCGCCGGTTTCGACGCGGCGAAAGGCTTCCAGCAGACCAGCGGAAAATGCCGGCAGGGCCAGAATGACCAGCATACCCAGCACGGGAACCTGGCTGAGCCCCAGTATCAGCTGTAACAACACGGCCAGAAACAACAAGCGGGCGGGTTGGGTTCGAATCAAAGCCAGGCTTTGGATCAACCAGGCCAAGCCACGGCCGGCGGGCAATTGACGGGATGGGTCGATTGGCTTGTCAATTTCATCATTCATGAGTGGTATTCATCGGTGGCGTTCATTGGAGGCATTCAACGGTTGCAGGCAATCCCTTGGGCGATCTCAAATTCAATTTCGAACGCAATCTCAAACTCTCTGGGCAATAAAAGAAATCCTATTGTAGTATGAACTCCGGTGGCCGGGCCGGTAAGACTGCCCCGCTCATTCAAGGGGAGCGCTCCTGATCTATGCAGAATAACGCTTTACCAACGCCCGTTTCGATGGGCATCATCATCACCTGCACGCTGGTGTTCCTGTTCGGGAATATTTCTCCCAGCCTGGCACTCTGGCCAGTGGATAGCGGCTATTTCCAGCCCTGGCAGGTGATCAGTTATGGCTTTCTGCATGGCAGTTTCAATCACCTGTTCTTCAATATGTTTGCGGTGTGGATGTTTGGCACGCCGCTGGAGAATGCCTGGGGTAGCGTGCGCTACGCCCATTTTTTTCTAGCCTGCCTGCTGGGTGCTGCTGCTGCTCAGATCATTGTGCAAATGGTAACTGGCGGGATGTACCCAACCATCGGTGCCTCCGGTGGTGTGTTTGGATTGTTACTGGCGTATGGTGTGATGTGGCCCAACAACCGCCTGTTCCTGTTGTTCTTCCCCGTGCCCATCAAGGCCAAATGGTTTGTACTACTGTACGGTGTGGCCGAGCTGCTGTTTGGCATCACGGGCACCATGCCAGGGGTGGCGCATTTTGCCCACCTCGGAGGCATGGTTCTCGGGGCTGCTGTTTTGTGGATGTGGGGCTGGCGGCCCGGCATGACCTGGCAGAAGTAAAACCATGAAGCGCAAGACCAATATCAAATGGCTGGGTTGGATCGGGTTCGTGGTCGTCGCCTTACTGTGGCGTCAGTATGGCCCCGGACTACCCGTTGAAACCTCACTGGGTGATGCAGGAATTGTCCAGCTCTATGTGCAAAAACAATCCAATGCCATGGTGGAGATTGAAGCACGGGTTGATCGCATTTTACCGGACGATCTGAAGGCGATTCCGCATCAACGGTTCATATTGAAGCTGGGTAATGGCCATACACTAATAGTTGCTCACAATCTCGATCTGGCTGAACGCGTGCCCCTCAATGAGTGGGATCGGGTGAAGGTACGAGGCGAGTACGACTACAACGCCCAGGGCGGGGTTGTACACTGGACTCACCGCGACCCAGGCTTCGGCATCAAGCATGGGTGGATCGAGCACCGCGGAGTGCGCTACGAGTAATAAATGACTCTTTCGATGAGGCAATAATCTCAGTTACGCGTGCAACAGACATGTTCTTTTCCTTCATTTGGGAATTTCAGCATAGTTCAAGACTCGCAAATGTGCTTGACCCCGCGCTAGCAACCATTTCAGAAATTCCGTGTTGAATAGGGATTACCCAGGTAGAAATAGAAAGTGCTTTCTTCCTCGTCGGTCCGCCCCCAGGCCAGGAACACGGGGCCAATGGGCGTATCAACCCCGAGGAACAGGCTACCGGCATACACCAGGTTGTCGAAGCTGATGTCAGACTTGCGCTCCCAGACATTGCCCGCTTCCAGCGTAATTCCAGCGTAAACGGGTGCCAGCTTCACTTCATTCAGTCGCCGGTAATAGGCCATGGAAGCCAGTGCATAATTTTGCCCGGCAAGTTGCTGGGGGATCAGACCCGAAAGTCGTCCGAAACCACCCAGCTCCCACCAGCGTTCCAGCGGTATCTCGTCCTGAAAGCTGTATCCTCCTTCCAGATTGAACTGAACCGAATTCTTGCCCAGTGCCTTCGCGCCGGTATAACTGAAAAACGCCTGTTCAAAATTGGCTGACGATCCCAATGTCTCACTGGCCCACCGGTACCCGAGATCAGAGCTAAAACCACTGGTTGGAAACCACAGGTTGTCGAGACTGTCATGGCGATGCTCGAAAATCATTTCACCAATCTCGATATCGTCATCGGGTATCTCATCCGAACCCACAAGAATGTCGGCGTCACCGCGGCCGAACTGGTATTCAACCCGCAGCTCGTCAGTGGAGCTCAGGTTACGCCCCAGCGCAAAACCAAAACCTGGCCCCTTCAATTCGACCTTGTCGCGCAATTGGTCATCCAGAAAGGCATTTATAATTTTGCGTGAATAGAAAATATGCGGCTCGATAAACCAGCGGGCAGAAGGACTGACAGGCTGGTAGAAATCTATCTCAAACCGATCTTCCTGGCCGATGGTGAAATCCAGCCGCAATTCCCCACCCAGGGAATTGAGCGCGTTGCGCGTGTAGGCGGCACCCAGGGTGTAATCGCTGTTGCCAGAAAAATCGTCTGACACACGCAAGCCAAACTGCAGGTAATTCGGCCCCCAGCGCCTGGCCCGGGCATTGATGGCAACGCCCGTATCACCGTCATCGTGCCTTACCAGGTCGTAA
>JBGTHE010000715.1:0-5562 GCA_041746335.1 Lysobacterales bacterium
GACCCGCCAAAACTGGCGAGGGAAAGCAGGGTGATGATCAAAAGTGATATCAGTTCGCCTTTCCACTTGAAGTAACGACGGGGACTTGATCCGGTATCCGGGGATCCGGCATCCAGCACTTTGGCGTTCATGGGTGAGGCTTTCAGTCGTAGGGCTGCATTTGATAGTCCGGAGGCGGCACCTTCCTGAGCAGCTCCTTTGCGAAGAAATCCCATTGCTTCCGCCAGAAATAAGGAATGGCCATTACGGGATGATGGCCATTGGGAATGATCAGGAGCTCAAAATCCTTGTTGGCCTTGATGAGCGCATCAACCAGTCGCAGCGCGTTGGCGAGCGGAACATTCTCATCGAGCTCGCCATGCACGATCATCAGCTTGCCGGTCAACTTCGAGGCCCAGGTGATGTTCGAGTTGGCGTCCCAGACCGGGCCGAGCTCGCTGCCCATCCACTGCTCATTCCACCAGGCCTTGTCGAGCCGGTTGTCCTGGACGCCGCAACCCGACAGGCCGACCTTGTAGAAATCGGGCCGTTCGGTGAGTGCGCGCACCACGTCATACCCGCCTGCCGAATAGCCGTAGATACCGACCCGCGAGATATCCATCCAGGGATACTTTGCGGCCATAGCAGTGATGGCGGCGATGTGGTCCTCAAGGCCGACGGCGTGGAGATTCTGGTAGGACGGCTGCTGAAAGGCGCGTGATCTACCGGCAGTGCCGCGCCCGTCGACGGTTATTCCGATCGCACCGATTTGCGCTTGCGAAATGATGAAGCGCTGGTTAAGCGCCACTTCGAACGACTTTGGACTGTTCGCGACGATGTGTGGCCCGGTGTAGATTTCCTCGATGATCGGATAAGACTTGGTTGGGTCGAAATCCGCGGGTTTGAAAATCGCGCCGTAGATGGGCGTCTCGCCGTCCGCTGCGAGCGTCTCGAAAGGTTCGGGCAAACTGTATCCGGCAGCCAGGTAGGCACTGATATCCGCGCGGCCCAGTTCCATTACGATCGAACCATCGCTGGAGCGGCGCAGCACGGATCGCGTCGGCTCATTGATCAGCGACATGTTGTCGACGAAATAGCTGCCGTCGGGAGAAACGGATACATCATGATCCAGCGGTTCGGGCGTTAGCTGCGTAGGCTCGCCGCCAGTTCGCGGCACCGCGTAAAGATGGCGCAAATAAGGATCAAGCCCCTCTTCGCGACCCGTTCCCGTTATCAACACGTTGCCGGCCGCATCGTCGACGCCGGCGACGCTTCGCGCAACCCAGTCGCCCGAGGTAAGTTGCCGCCTTTCGCCCGTATGCGGGTCAATGGCTTCGACATGGAAGTAGCCCGTCTGATCGTTGGTCCAGTAAAGCATGTCGCCTTTGTCATCGTAGGACCAGAAATGGCTCCAGTAATCCAAATAGGTGTCCGAACGGTCTTCCGTAAGCAGAACAGCCGTGCCGGTATCGGCATCCACGCGATGAAGCTGGAACCTTTTGTAGCCACGCTCAATGGACCGCGCAAACACTGCTTTGCTGTCGGCGCTCCATTGGTAATAGGGCCCGAAATAGTAAAGCACGGGCTCCGGGGTGAGCGTCATGTCGGTGCGCTTGCCGCTCTCCACGTCGAAAAGCACGCCGCTGGCCAGAGCGGTCTCGGTATCTCCCGGCAAGGTATAAACATATTCGAATACCCTGGGCTGTGCACCATCAGGTGGTGTGGACTGAACCAGCGCCAGCCGTCGCGCGCCCTCCTGGTCCAGGCGGAAGGTTGCAATTCGTCGGGAATCAGGAGACCAGCTCAGGCTCGGCGGTACAACCGGCGTCTGCGTGCCCTGGGCGATCATAAGCTTCGGGTCCACAATTGGCGTGGCATACGGTGCGTCGTTCGTTCCGTCGGTGGTAAGCCGCTTTTCAGTTCCATCCTTCGTTGAGATGAGGAACAGATTGCCCTCGCGAACAACGGCACGCCACGCACCGTCGGGCGACTCCATCCCTTTCACGGCGGCATTCACATCCGGCGTCAGCGCGAGCGTATTCGGGTCGTATTGCCAGTCCTTATCGCCATAGCGGAAATGGAGCTGGCCGGTTTTGTCGTCGACCCTCAGCCCGGGCAACTGAAATTTTTGGCGGTCGATGGGCTTGTCCGTTGAGTCGGCCAAGTTAGTGTCCAATGGCTCAGTTAAGGATTTGTCCTGGGCTTCAACAAGCGCACCGATCAATGCGTCATGATCGAATAACGGCTCGATCGTTCCTGCAACAGCGTCGACCAGCATGTAGTCGCGGCCTTCAGGTGTCTGCTTCTCGAACCAGAATTGTGAGGTCTCACCAATCCAGCGCGGACGCACGCTTATGCCGTAGACCAATTTACCGATATGGTTGCGCAACACGGCTTCCGCACGGGCATAGGCAGAGGCCGGAACCTGCTCAGCCGTGAGTTCTGTGCTCGCGACCTCGTCCGCGAACACGGGCGCCAGCAAGAGCAATTGGCCCACCAGCACTGAACTGGCCAAAACCGCTAAGGCAAACACCTTTGAAGTTCGCTTCGTCACCATTCGAGATTTTGTCATGTCGGCCCTTACTTTCGAAACACCCGATTGCTCTTTATGCGCCCCACACCTGTTCGTACACGCGAAGCCAGTTTTCGCCAAGCACCTTGCGGACATCAGCCTCGCTCCAGCCACGGTCCAGCAGTCCCTGGGTCACCTTCGGCAGCTCGATGATGGTTTCGAAGTCCTTTACCCAGTTCCAGGGCCACTCGCCGTACACATCCAGCGGCCACAGCTCGTAATTCCGCCCGGAACCTGCCCCCAACCGTGTATAGCCAGTCATAAAGTCAGGCCCCATGCCGATGTGGTCGACGCCTACCAATTTCTTCAAATAGTCATACTGGTCCAGGTGCATATCCAGACTGGCATGCGGCGAGTGTGGTACGTCCACGTCCTTGTAACTGCGAACGTGCAAATCGCTCACAGCCGTTAGGCCCACCACGCCGCCCGTGCCCGCAATGGCCTCAATCAACTTGTCACTGATGTTGCGAGCGTTGTCCGCAATTGCCTTCAGGTTCGTGTGCGAACAAATGATGGGAACCCCTTTGGACATTTGAATCGCATCCAGTGAGGTGCGTTCTCCGGTATGCCCGCATACATCCAGCACCAGTCGCTGTTTGTGCACCTCCTCGACGTACTTTCGCCCGGTCCGGGTCAGCGGGAACTCCTGGTCCAGGCAGCCGCCCCCAAAAATATTGGAGTCGTTGTACGCGATGGCAGCAATCCTGAGCCCGAGTTCCCGATAAGCGCGCAGATTGCCTAATGGGCCGCTTCCGTTGGCATCCCCAAGCAATGGCATGGCCGATTGCCAACCTGAAACGTGCGCAATCTTGCCCTGCTCGCGTACTTTCCTGATCTCTTGAACGGTTCCTGCCTGAACGATGGCGGCGGAGTGTTTGTCGCAAAACGACAGCAGATTGGCAAACGAAGCCAGGCCACCAACCGTCTGGTGCCAGCAATTCACCCCGCCCGCTTTCAGCATTCCGAGATAATTTTCCGTCAGCACCGATGGGTCCAGCCCATCGACCACCAGCGTTGAGCGCTGGACTTCCCAGGCCTCCTGATACTTGCTCACGTCAATTTCGGTCACGCCAGGTGTAGCGACAATCTGGGTCGTTTCCGCCGCACGCAACGCCGGAACCGCCACGGCGGCCGACAGAGCCGCCAGCAGGCAATCTCTTCGCTTCATTGATCTACTCCTTTGTCTTGGTTACGCACACAAGCCGAAAGTGACTTGCCAAAACTCATGCACCCCATACCTGCTCGAACACGCGCATCCAGTTTTCGCCGAGAACCTTGCGGACATCTGCCTCGCTCCAGCCACGATCCAGCAGACCCTGGGTCAGCTTCGGCAACTCGATGATCGTTTCGAAGTCCTTCACCATATTCCATGGCTGCTCGCTGTAGACATCCTCAGGCCATAAGTGCCGGAGCATTCCCATCGCATCGAGGTCCGTTCTCCCGGTCATGAAATCAGGAGCAATCCCGAGGTGATCCGCGCCGACCAGTTTTTTCATATAGTCGAAATGATCGAGCAGCTGATCGAGCGTCGCCTGGGGCGAACTGGGTACGTCCGCATCGGCGCGGCTGCGCGTATGAAAGTCGCTGACCGACGTGAGCCCGACCAGGCCGCCCGTTTTGGCGATGGCCTCGATGAGCGCGTCGGGAATATTGCGCGGGTTGTCCATCAGCGCCCTGGCATTGGCATGCGAGCAGATCACAGGCACCCCATCTGATGCTGCAATCGCATCAAAGGATGTCTGATCGCCGGTGTGGCCACCCACATCCAGCACCAGACGCTGCTTGTGAATCTCTTCGACATATCGATGACCCACTCGAGTGAGGGGGACGTCCGGGTCCAGGCAGCCTCCGCCGAAAATGTTCGAGTTGTTGTAACAGATACTGACGATCCGGAGTCCGAGCTCACGATATGCGCGAAAGGCACCCAACCGGGGATCTCCGTTGGCGTCGCCGAGCAAGGGATCGGCGGATTGCCATCCGGAAACGTGCGCGATCTTTCCCTGTTCGCGCGCCCGCCTGATCTCCCGTACAGTTCCGGCCTGGACAATTTTGTCCGAATGTTTATCAAGGAATGACAGCAGATTTGCGAAGGAGGCCAGCCCGCCGACGCTTTGGTGAAAGCAGTCGACTCCACCGGCCTTCAGCATCGCGAGATACTCTTCCGTCAGGGCCGCACCACCCAGACCATCCACCACCACCGTCGAACGCTGAACTTCCAGCGCTTGCCGCACCGTGTTTTCATCGATGCTCGTTACGCTCGGTGTGGCGACCGCCTGGCCCGCCATCGCCCGCAGGGCCGGAAGCATCGCGGCTGCCGATAGAGTGGCAATCAGATACTCTCGTCGTTTCATGATCAGCTCCCAATATTTACTTTATGGCGTTTACGTTAATGCGTGTTGGCGTTTCGCACTGTCTTTGCCAACAATTCCTAAGCACTGCTCTCGGGTCGTCGTTCGTGCCACTTGGTGGATCGCTCGTAGGCGGCCCCCAGTGCAAGCAATCTGCCCTCGCTGAAGCGGGGACCACTGATCATCAGACCTATGGGCAAGCCACTCTGGGTAAACCCGCAAGGAACGGTGAGTGCAGGAAGCCCCAAACGGTTGAACGTCGCCGTGTTATTGATCGAAAACAAAGGTGAATCACGAACACGACATAACGGTTCAATCCATTCCCAGCGCTTTGTGAATGAAAGCCAGTGCGTCAGTAGCGATCTCGATTTCCTTTGACACAGGTCGGCCAGCCCCGTGTCCCGAGCGCGTGTCGATGCGAATCAGCACAGGGGCATCACC
This sequence comes from Lysobacterales bacterium, assembly GCA_041746335.1. Lineage (GTDB taxonomy): Bacteria > Pseudomonadota > Gammaproteobacteria > Xanthomonadales > SZUA-36 > JAWXBM01. Next base: position 5,341 of record JBGTHE010000715.1, read on the forward strand.
CGCCTGCGCGTGTTGCAGGGTTGCAGCAAATTTATAGCTATGCAGTGAGGGCAGGCGGTCATCGTGATCGCCGGCTGTGATAAATGTCGGCGGGTATTTTGTGCCCTGGCGTATGTTGTGAAGAGGTGAGTAGGCGTACAAGTAAGGAAAATGCTCCGCGTTGTCCGAGGATCCGTATTCGGCTGCCAAAGTCCAGTTGATGCTGAAATGCTGATAGCGAAG
>JBGTHE010000716.1:0-6543 GCA_041746335.1 Lysobacterales bacterium
AATTCGGCCTTCGGCACGGCCTCCACGACTATCGGCATGAAGCCATGATCCTTGCCACACAGTTCGGCGCATTGCCCCCGGTAAATCCCGGGCTCCTCTATTTCAGTCCATGCTTCGTTGATATAGCCAGGAACAGCATCACGCTTCCAGCCAAGTGCAGGTACCCACCAGGAGTGAATAACGTCATCAGCAGTGATCAGGAATTTGATTTTGGTATTAACAGGCAGGACTACACGCTTGTCGACATCCAGCAGGTAGTTTTCCACGCTGGCGGGATCTGTGCCTGAGCCCAGCATGCGAGCCGCGTTGGACGTGCTGTTCAGCGAACTGATAAAGCTGATGTCATCCTCAAGGTACTCGTACTTCCAGCGCCACTGGAAGCCTGTGACCTTGATGGTGAGTTCAGTTTCCGGATATACCTCCATATGAATCAGTGCGGTTGTGGCTGGTATAGCCATGCCTACCAATATCAGTACTGGAACAATTGACCAGATGATTTCGGCCTTGGTGCTGTGGGTGAATTTCGCGGCTTTATAATCACGCGATTTTCTGTGCAACACGATGGACAGGAACATGGCACTGAATACCAGGATGCCGATCACCACACAGATCCACAGGCTGATCATGTGCAGGTCATAGTTCATGACAGATTGGGAGGTCACACCGCGCGGCATGTTGATCTCGTTGCCGGTGAGTCCAGGTGCCACCAGCAGCAGCCAGAAGCTCGCAGTGACTGCGGCAAGAACTGCCAGTCCAACTATGATCGTATTCTGTTTTTTCATCGAAATATCAAGCCTCAGCTCTAATGGGATTGGGCGTGTTATCAGTCACTGGTGGTTGCGATGCCGAGCCTGCTGGGCACTTCGCGCCTGATTTCAATCAGCCCCGTACGGTATTCACACTGTAAATTGGGTTCTTCAGTTCAAACCCATAGCGAGATCAGCTTTCAGGCTTGAAGAAGATAATTTTCTGATCTCCTGATTCCACATCCGGCTGCCCCACAACCGCCTGAGACCAGGAGAGCGATGGGGTTTTAGGGGAATTTTGTCGTGGTCAAGCACCCACTGGTATGCACAGCCATATTCAGTTTCAAGGGCCTGGTGAAAATATCAATCGGATACCAGCCTTCCAGCCGCTAATTGTATCGTCCCTGACAAGCCAGGGGCAAGGTACATGACCAGAGCTTTGTGAGTTTTATTGCGTCACGGCTGCAGTTAAACTGCCTCTCGCCGCAGACTGGTGGCAAATGCATCGCCCATGTGAAGACTGGCAGTCAGAGAGGCAGTAAAAACAGGGCATTTCGTTCAGGAGCATCAGAGTGACGGATTCGCAGGCGTTCAATTTTCTATTGACAAGCGGGAAACCGGCAGACCCTTTATGGGATGATCTGGATCTGTTTTATCACGCCGATGAGCAGCAAATCGTGCACCGCCTGCTGCAGCTGGCCCGGCAAGATCCTGAAGCCACTGCCCGCATCAACAAACGAGCTGCCATGCTGGTCAGCCAGGTGCGCTCCCGTCAAACCGAGCAAGGGGTGATGGAAGCCTTCATGATGGAATATGACCTCTCCTCGGAAGAGGGCATAGTTCTGATGTGCCTGGCCGAGGCCCTGTTGCGCATCCCGGATGATGAAACGGCGGAAAAGTTGATTGCAGACAAACTCGGCGATGCTGACTGGGAATCCCATATTGGCCGAAGTTCCTCCGTCCTGGTAAATGCCTCGACCTGGGGTTTGATGCTGACCGGTAAACTGGTGGCTTTGTCCGAATCCACCAGCGCCAATTTCCGGGCAGCACTGGCCCGGTTGGTCAATCGCAGCGGTGAACCGCTGGTGCGTACCGCGATACGCCAGGCTATGCGAATTCTGGGCTTTCAGTATGTCATGGGCCGCGATATTGACGAGGCCCTGCAACGCTCGCAGAAAAAAGACAACCGCCAGTATCGCTATTCTTACGACATGTTGGGCGAAGCGGCCATCACACAGCACGATGCGGATCGCTACCTTGAAGCCTATCGCACAGCCATCAAAGCCATTGGTGCCAGTCATAAAGCCGAAGACGTGTTCTCGGCACCGAGTATTTCGGTCAAGTTGTCTGCTTTACATCCGCGCTTCGAAATTGCGCAAAAAGATCGCGTGCTGCAAGAGGTGGTACCGCGCATGCTGGAACTGGCCTGTCTGGCCAAGGCCAATCGCATGGGGTTGACGGTCGATGCAGAAGAGGCTGACCGGCTCATGCTGACGCTGTCTGTTTTTACCGCGGTTTACGAGGACGACTCACTTGCTGAATGGGAAGGCTATGGGCTCGCTTTGCAGTCATACCAGAAGCGAGCCATGCCGGAAATTGCCCTGCTGGCAGATTTTGCCAGACGCAAAGGACGTCGCATCCCCGTGCGATTGGTTAAGGGCGCTTACTGGGATTCAGAGATCAAGCTGGCTCAGGTTGAAGGCTTCAGCAGTTATCCCGTCTTTACCCGCAAGTCCAATACCGACGTCTCCTACATTGCCTGCGCCCGCCAGATATTGGCCGAACTGCAAGCCTTTTATCCGCAATTTGCCACTCACAATGCGCATACCGTTTCGGTGATCACCGAACTTGCGGGCGACCGGTTGGATTTCGAATTCCAGCGCCTGCACGGCATGGGTGCAGACCTGTACGGGGTGGTGATGCAGGCTGAAGGATTCCGGCATGCCTGTCGCGTGTACGCACCCGTCGGAAGTCACGAAGATCTGTTGCCTTATTTGGTAAGGCGCTTGCTGGAAAACGGCTCGAACACGTCTTTTGTCAATCGCATCGTGGACCCGAACATCCAGGCAGAGCAGGTGGCGGAGGATCCAGTGGCCCGGGTAGAACGTACTCAGCCCGTGGCACACCCCGGAATTCCGCTGCCTCGCCAACTCTATGGCGCTGGGCGATTGAATTCCCTGGGTGTCAACTTTGCCAATGCAAGCGAGGTGAAGAGCCTGGCAACTGCCATGCAGGCATTTGCCCATGCCAGCTGGGATGCCCATCCGATTCTGGCCGGCTCAGGCAGTAGTGATCGAAGCCAGGCAATTCCCAATCTCAACCCAGCCCATCCGGCGGACCAGGTCGGGCAGGTTTTTCCTGCTACAGCTGCGGACATTGAGCGGGCAGTTAGTGCTGCTCGAGCATTCGCTGACCACTGGGACCGCACGCCGGTCACCCTGCGTGCTGGTATGTTGGAGAAAGCGGCGGATTTGATGGAGGAGCGAACGCCTGAATTGCTGGCCGTCTGCGCGCGCGAAGCTGGCAAGACCCCCCGGGATTGCGTGGCTGAAGTCAGGGAAGCGGTGGATTTTTTGCGCTATTACGCCATGCAGGCGAGGGCCCAATTCGATCAACCCGTGTTATTGCCTGGCCCCACAGGCGAGCGCAATCAGCTGTCGCTGCATGGCAGGGGCGTGTTTGTCTGCATCAGTCCGTGGAATTTTCCTTTGGCCATATTCACCGGTCAAGTCAGTGCTGCCTTGGCTGCGGGCAATACCGTTCTGGCGAAACCAGCTGAGCAAACCCCCGCCGTGGCAGCTTTGGTCACGCGAATTCTGCACTTAGCCGGAATTCCGCGTGAAGCCTTGCAATTACTCCCGGGTGACGGCACCGTCGGTGCAGCGTTAACCAGCGATGCACGTATCGACGGCGTGGCCTTCACGGGCTCCACTGAAACCGCCCGAATGATCAACCGGGCTCTGGCTGCCCGGGATGCCCCCATCGCCACCTTGATTGCCGAAACGGGGGGCCAGAATGCCATGATCGTGGACAGCTCTGCGCTGCCGGAACAGGTCGTCAAGGATGTCATCAGTAGTGCGTTCCTGAGCACAGGTCAACGGTGTTCCGCTGCACGAATCCTGTTCCTGCAACAGGATATCGCCGATCGTGTGATTGAATTACTGGCTGGCGCCACAGAGGAGCTGGTGGTGGGCGATCCGCGCAAGCTGGTGACTGATGTAGGGCCGGTGATCGACGAAGACGCGCTGGCTATACTGAAAGCTCATGCAGAACGGATGGAAACCGTGGGTAAACGGGTGGCTTTGGCGCGCCTTCCTGAGCACCTCACCGGACATTTTTTTGCGCCTCGCGCCTATGAAATCGCCAGCCTGGACTTGCTCGATAAAGAGGTATTTGGGCCCATCCTGCACGTGATCCGGTATCGTGCCAGAAATATCGACCAGGTAATCGAGCAGATCAATGATTCAAATTATGGACTGACAGTGGGCATTCACAGCCGAATAGATCGCAGCCAGGACTATATTGCCAGCCGCATCCATGCAGGGAATTGTTATATCAATCGCAACATGGTCGGCGCTGTGGTGGGCGTGCAACCCTTCGGTGGCGAGCGATTGTCGGGAACCGGGCCTAAAGCCGGGGGTCCACATTACCTGCAACGATTTGCAACCGAACGAACGCTCAGCGTCAATACTGCTGCTGTTGGTGGCAATGCCAGCCTGTTAGCACTGGAAGACTGATATTCTGGGCAACCATTCAGCACAGCGAACCGGACAACTGATTTGTACCTGCAGCACTTTGGATTAACGGAAGCACCTTTTTCGATCACGCCTGATCCCGCATTCGTTTACCTCAGTGCTGCCCATCGCGAAGCTTTGGCACATTTGCTTTACGGCGTCGGCAAAGGCGGCTCCGGTGGCTTTGTGCAGCTCACGGGTGAAGTGGGCACTGGCAAAACCACCATTTGTCGTTGTTTGCTGGAGCAGGTTCCGGAAGACACATTGATAGCGTTGATTCTGAACCCGCTGGTGACGCCTAAAGAATTGTTGGCAGCAATTTGCGATGAACTCGGCGTTGATATTAGCCAGGCGGACGACAGCAGTAAAAAGATGGTGGACGCTCTCAATCACTACCTTCTGTTGCAGTACGCTGCTGGCAACAGGGTTGTCGTAGTAATTGACGAGGCGCAAAACCTCAGCCCGGAAGCACTGGAACAAGTACGACTTTTGACCAACCTCGAAACCGCAAAACATAAATTGCTGCAAATGGTGCTCTTGGGCCAGCCCGAATTGCGTCAATTGCTGGAGCGGCAGAGTCTGCGGCAACTGGCACAGCGAATCACCGCCCGGTATCACCTGGTGCCCCTTAACGAATCTGAAACCGTTGCTTATATCAAGCACCGCATGCGCGTGGCTGGTGCCCGTCAGAGCCATTTCAACAAGGCGGCGCTAAAAACCATTTATCAACGTTCCGGTGGTGTGCCCCGCTTGATCAATATCATTGCCGATCGCGCGCTGGCGGGTGCTTACGCCCAGGAAAAGGAGCAGGTCAACGCCGCATTGGTGCATGCCGCGGCCAATGAAGTGCAGCCCAGCGAAAAGCGGGTTGTGCAGCGCGGCAGTCTCAGTTATGCGCTGGTCGCGGTCGCCATACTCGCCATGGGCGCGTTGTTTCTCGCCTGGCAACAGCAATGGCTGAACCTGGGAGGTAATGACGCTGCCACCGATATGGGGTTGGCGCAACAGCATTCCTCTTCCGGTCGTCCAGACGCCAGCTCACCCGCAACAACTCAAGATAATCCCTCTGCCCACCCGGGTTCAGCCGCTCCTGACACCACATTAAGCCAGGCTCAGTCAGCTCCGGACGATTCTTCCACTCCAATCAATTCCGGCGCGGATGTAAACCCTCCGGTGGGCTCACTAATCGTAGGTTCCACCGAGACATTGCCGCTGCGCGACCCTGAGTGGAGCTATCAGGGTTCAGTCAGCGACCAGGCATTGAACGCAGAATGGCTGGCCGACCAGCATCTTCTGGCTTACCCGGCGCTGGCTCAACTTTGGCAGGAGCCCGACCAGGCCAGGGAATTGTTGCTGGCCTGCGAGGGAGCGTTGGCCAGAGGATTTGCCTGTTTGACAGAGCGGGGTAATTGGGCCAGGGTAAAAAACCTAGGATTGCCCGTAATACTGGTGTTGCGCGCGGAAGGTGACAAACACGTACTGTTGCGTGGAATCAATCGCCAACGCATATTATTGGGAGCTGGCTCAAAACCTCAATGGTTCCAGCGCGACAAGGTAGATGAATTGTGGATGGGAGAATACATCGTGGCCTGGCCACAATCACCAGACTGGCCACAGCGGATACGTCGCGGCGACAGCAGTGCGGCGATGGACATCGTTTTCAGCATGGCAGCGTTGGCCGAGCCACCGTGGCAGGGGCAGGGCCAAACGCAGTTTGACCTGTCGTTCGAAAACTGGCTTAGAAGTTTTCAGCAAAGCCATGGATTGCTGGCCGACGGCGTTGTTGGTCCGCAAACTCTGCTGTACCTGATGGCTCCAGGAATCGCTGAACCCCGACTTGAAACTGAACCTGAGGAAGGTTCCTGACTATGTCAATTCTCCTGGATGCCCTGAAGCGCTCTGAATCTCAACGTGACCTGGGCAGCGTACCAACTTTGCAGACCAGCACCGATCTGCCGAATTCCGGTGCTACAGATGCGCCTGTCTGGCTCGCTCCCACCATGCTGCTGCTGGCCGCAGTCCTGATGACCTGGTTGGGTTTACAGCAATTTCGGGTGTTTGTT
>JBGTHE010000717.1:0-1647 GCA_041746335.1 Lysobacterales bacterium
CCACGGGGTCTTGGACGCAGCTTACTCCTCCGCGTCGAGAACGCCCAGTCCCACGCTCCAGTAGACCACCAGTGCCACGGTACCACCCCGCCGCCGAGGAAGGGCGGCCCCCGACCCGAGCACCTGCCCGCCGCAGCATGAGCGGTCGCTGACAACGAACGTGAGATCGGCGAGCCGGGGCCTCACTCCAACCACCCTGGCTCGCCACTGCGAAAAGATGATGGGTGACGAGAAGCGGGAGATCGAGGTCCGCTACAGGTTGCCTGTAGAGGCGATGCGCCTTTTCCGGCTCCAACCCCGAGTTCGTTCGGAGCAGGCGCTGGCGATTCTGCTCCGACAAGTGCCGCGTCCAAGCGCAGTATGAAGAGCACGGCAGGGGCCCGGTCACCCCGCAGAATCGTTCCTGACGCACGTACAGCCAATGCTGACGCGTCTGGCCCTCGGGGGAGCCTTCTTCTACGCCCCGGCTAACGCAGCAACGCCCACAACAGCACGGCCGCGGCGAGCGCTAGGACGCAACCGCCGCAGCAATTGTCCAGCAGGTCCTGAACGCAACCGGACGGGTGATTGCCCCGGTGCGGCGGGTCTGGCGGCGGCGGGAGTTCCTCGTGATAGAGCGACTGTCGCCTGACCCGTTCACGGCGGCGGTCCTTTCCCTTTTCCCCCGAACCCCGCTGATCACCAGTTGACGCTGGCATCGGCGCGTGTGTCCGCCTGCTGGAATACGATCCCACTTACGGCCCGGTGACTGGGCTCTGCCGCGGCGCAGCAATACCTGGACCGCACCTGCTTTGCACTGTCATCACCTTTCCGGATCGGGGGTACCTTCACCTTCGGCGCCGCTTTGGGCGTCAGCGTCAACCGAGGGATATAGTTGAGGCGTGGTGAGCCTATTTCCGCAGGATTGCCTGGCAACCTAAGATCCGCTTAATCTCCTGCCCTGCCGACAGGCATGTAACCTGGCGATCGATCAGATCCCCGGTGCTCTGTGATCGACTGGGACAGAGGCCACTGTCCATCAGGAAGGGGTGACCCGCCGTTATGCCGCGCGTCATTGATCTCGGAGTAGAGGACGACCACGTCGAGAGTATTGCTCGGGTGCGGCCTCTCCGTGCCGTCGAGGAGCTCATCTGGAACTCCCTGGACGCTGATGCCAACTTCGTTTCCGTCCACTTTGAGGAGAACGTGCTAGTATTGCAACGACGAGTTCCCAGTGGACGCTTGCCTGCCCTGAACAAGTTGCCTCAAGATCCTGCGTGAGCGACGCACGCCACAGCACGCGATCGTGCGGAGCAAGCAATCGCTCATGGAGAACTCGTCGTTGCAATACTAGGAGGGATAACCAGCGTTGTCGTTGACGACCGCGGCCACGGCATCGCCTACAGTGACGTGGACAGCTGCTTCGGATTGCTAGGCGGCTCTCGGAAGAAGTACAAGCCCACTACTCCCAGTGGCCGGCGCTATCACGGCAAGGAAGGGCGCGGCCGCTACAGAACCTTCGCCATCGGCACCAGTGTAACCTGGCACTGCCGATCCGAGAGGCCTGACGGAACTCTCGAGTACTTCACCGTATCTGGCCAACGGGACCAACCCCGCCGGTTCGTGGTCAGCGATCCCGAGGTTCTGCCTGACAATGCGGGTAAGGGG
>JBGTHE010000718.1:0-3264 GCA_041746335.1 Lysobacterales bacterium
TAGTAGTGCCATGATGTTTACGTCACGCCGGATGATCGCACCTCATTGACAACGCATCGTCCTTGCCCGGACATTGGCGCGACCGTTTGACCTTAACGACGAGGCCGTGGAATGGCACCAAGCCAGGATGACATGAATTCGGATCCTACTCGCGCTGCCATTGAGAAGCTCATCAAGAGTCAGTTACACGACTACTCTGAAATCGAGTTCAAGGGGGAGGGAGGGACGTCGTACGTGTGGCGAGTGACCCACGCTCGACTGGGGGATTCGCGCGCGTTGAAGGTTTTAAAGCCCCACATCGCGGTCCTCACCATGGTCCTCGATGATGGGACAAAGGTCCAGCGACAACTGCGCGATTATTTCGACAAGGAAATCCGGTACATCCTTCGTGTAAAAGACGAACACGTGATCCGATTGTTCGATGCCGGGAAGCTCAAAGACGATGCGGGCTTTGGCGACCTTCCGTGGTACACGATGGAGTATCTGGAAGGTACCGATAGCATCGACATGTGGCTCAAGAAGGAGGCCAAAGGAAAGCAGTTGACCGAAAGAAGATTGGTCGAACTATTGACCAAGCTTGCTCGTGCGATAGCAGCATGTCACGCGCAGCGAGTCATACACGCCGACATCAAGCCGTCAAACATTCAGGTCGGACACAATGGAAAACTTGTTTTGACTGATTTCGGCTTCTCGAAGGCTCTGGACGAATCGGACGAGGGCGACCACGACCGGTTTACGCTCTGGGTAGGGACGCTCGAGTATTTGCCGGACGAAATCGAAGGGCGGATCGAAGAACGGAGGTCAAAAACGCCCGGCATGGCCATGGATGCAAACGTTACTTACATCCCAATTCTGCGAGATGAGCTAAAGGCAAAAGGCTTCGTGTGGGACTTGAATACGCTTGGGAAAACGATCCGCAAGCTGTTGAGCCATCCTGACGTCCGCGCGGTTTGCGACAGGCATGGAAAGTTCCTCGATATGATGAGTGAACGGCTTGTCATTGCCGGCAGTGGAAGGAATAACGCATACCGAGAAATTGGCGAGGTTCAGAAAGATCTGGAGAAGTTGCAGGTCGGGTTCTCGCTCGATGGAGTGTATGAGGAGTTCGATCCGTATCCTGTGCGGGGCATTCTCGTACCGGGGATCGGTAGGCTACCGCGGACGCCTCGGTTGATCAGTCTCATCGATCTGCCCGTGCTTCAGCGATTGCGCGGCGTAAGGCAGCTCGGAATTACTCACCTTGCATTTCCAGGCGCCACGCATACTCGATTTGAGCACTCATTGGGAGTCTTTGGTCGAGTCATTCAGTTCGTCAAGGTCCTATGGACGGCCCGTGATTACTCATATTTTCGGCAAACTGCAAAAACCGAAGATATTAACGCGCTCCTTGTTGCCGCATTGCTCCATGACATCGGGCACTACCCGATGGCACACGCTTTCGAAGAAGTTGAGCCGCAATCGTCCCTGGAGTTCAAGCATGACGAATTATCAGCGCAAATGCTTACTGGGACGCGTTCAGACCTAATGGACGAGGCTGCAATCGCCAACCTTCGAAAGATTTTGGCTCAGCAGTGGAATATCGACATTGGTGACGTGCTGGCCGTGATGACCGGCGTTCGCACTCACGCTAAGACCATTAATCGCGAGTTGGTGGAGCTGCTCCATTCAATCTTAGACGGACCCCTGGACGCTGATAAATTGGACTATCTGCAGCGTGACAGCTTGCACTGCGGCTATGATGGCACTTCCGGGTTTGACGAAGAGCGCTTCCTACGCAGTCTCATCGCTCCCGACCGAGCCCAATCCATAGCGATTCGAGAGCGAGGTATACCCGCAGTTGAGTCGCTCTTTCTCGCCCGGCACAAAATGTTCTTAACTGTGTACTGGAACCGGAATAATAGAGCTGCCGAGCGGATGATTGCGGAGGCAGTCAGGTTGATATATCGGAAAAATCCATCGGGTTTTCGGGATTTGTTTTTCCCGGAGGCGTTTAGGCGGGATGATGAAGGTATGCTGGCTTTGGTCGCAGAGTTACTGGCGGACGAGAGACGTGCAAGCGACCTGATCAACCCATTGAGGTCGACAAGGGGCGCGCGAGAAGGCCTGTATGTACGTAAGCTCACGATCGCATCGGGGAAGCTCGTCCATCCAACTCGTGTTGCGGATCCCGAACTCCATGGGAGGATTTCGGAGTTCTTCCAGAATTACATTGAGGGGACCAACCCGTGGCAGTACCCAATGTTCGAGATGCTTCTACGGGAGTCGATCTTGAGAAGAGCTGGTGAAGGCGTGCTCGGACATGAGGTTCTCGTTGACGTGCCAGATCCTCGAGCGTCAAATGCGAAACACGAGACGGGAAGAAGTGTTCAGTTCGATGTCTACGCGGACGCTTCGTCGCACTCCGCGATTGATTTCGCCACCGGATGGTTCCAAACATTGCTCGAGGATTGGCGTGTGGACGCTCGTCGAATCCGCGTGATGGTTTCTCCTGCGGCCGCAGCAAAGCTGAGCGATGTTTCTCGAGAAGAGATGGTAGACCTAGTCCGAAATGCAGTCTCGGAAGTCAGGGGCCAACCAGCGAAGAAGGGTGGATTCAGTGAGCAGGTCGAGGCTGGATGGGCTTCGCTCGATTCATGGGGCAAGACGTCGCCGGTTGGCAACGAGACGCCGATGTGATATTCTGAATTTGCTCCAAGTCTTCCTTCGAGAGTGTCGCATTTCAAGTCTGCGACATCCCCGACAGAAGAGGAGGCTATGGATACGCCAGACGACTGTGCAGGTCTGAGGCAGTTCCGTTTGAAGTTGGAGCGGGAAGCATTTGGATTGGCCGCTTTGGCTCGCCAAGACATCAAGGCAGGCGACGAACGAGGCGCGACCCTGTATCTGGACAGGCTTGTAGATGTGATTGCCCAGTTACGGCGGGCGGATGCCCGATCTTATTGTGTTTCCTAAGCAAAAGAGGCGAATCTCGCGATTCGCCTCTTAACTCATAACCTCATACACGGCCCCTAAGACGAGAGAGTCGCCGTTCATCTAGGCCCGTCACGGACCCCGCCTGTGAACCTTGGAGCGCAGGCCACCGAGATAAATTCTATCGATCCTTCTCGGCTTCGCGCATTAGAGCCACAACGCTCACACGTAAGCCTTGAGCAATCCTCTCCAAGCTGTCCAAGGTGATGTTCGTCTCCCCCCGTTCGACCGTTCCCATGTAGTTCCGGTGTACGCCGATTGCGTCGGCGAAGCTTTCCTGGGAATACCCCTCAG
>JBGTHE010000719.1:0-1522 GCA_041746335.1 Lysobacterales bacterium
CGTTCCGGGAGGGCCGCCCGCGTCGGCGCGGGTGAAGTTGCCAAGCGCGGTCGCGCCGGTGGTGGAGATGTTGTAGATCTGCCCGGTTCCGCCGACGGCGCCGGCGAGCGCCGATGCCGCGGGCATTACGCCCGCGATAGCGGCCAGAACAGCCAGACGTGCCCGACGGGCACCCGATTGAGAAGTAACACGGACCATTGCGCCTCCAGCCCTTTGAAAGGGAGTTGTAAAACGAACAGAGTGAACACAATCAATGCATCGCCGCCGGACCCGTCCCAGCCCCCGACGCGTGCATCTTGCCCTCTGGTTTTAGAAGCCCACCGTTAACGCTGTTCGGTGCGTTCGATTGATGTTGCGCTTGAGACTGCCCGGCATTCGACTGCCGGCCGTCGGCGATCAGTTGCGCTTCAGCACATCGCCACCGAGCGTGTAAAACTTCTCGCCCCACTGAAAGGGCTTGAATGTTTCTTCGATGCTTTTGGTTTCGACATGCCCATCGGCGTACAGGAAATTGGTCTTCCGCTTGGTCGTGTCGCCCGTCCCATGATTTCGGCCAACCCACTCCACGCGATTGTGCGTGCCGGGTGCGGGAGTCTTATTCACCTCGTTGGGCGTCTGCTCGTAGTAGTTTGGATTGCCGAAATTGCCCGGGGCGAGCAGCGCCAGGTCGAATCCGCCGCTGGAATCGCGGAATCCGTGCACCGGGCGGTGCGACTTGACCACGCGGGGCGCGGAGGGGTCATTGGGATCGTCGATCGACACGATCTGCCAGTTCTCCCAGAACTCGGTCGCCAGAATCGTCTCGGAAATGCGCTTGATCTTGCCCGAGTTGACGTAGCGGTAGGGGTTCAGGGCGTTCTGGAATCCCTTGACGAACTTATTGCGCGGGCAGAGGGCCTCGTTGACCGTATAGGCGCAGCGAGGTGCCTGCTCATCGACGCCGCTCGTGGAAGGATCGCGCACCTGGCCGTCGACGAGCATCGCGTCGGCCGGATTGGTCGGCGGAAGTCCTCCCGTATCCAGCGCCGGACACGCGAAGCCCTCCCATCCCTGCAACGACTCGTAGGCCGACGCCCCCTTGGATCTGTTGGAGTAAAGGAAGCTTGTCCAGTGGATGTATCCCTGATTCGGCGTCTGCGGATTCTGGACGCCGTTCTTGATCGTCATTCCCTTGTAGGTGTACGCCGCGGGATACATTCCCTTGTAATCGGTGCAATACAGGGTGATGCCCTGCCCGATGCTGCGCAGGTTGGCGGCGCATTTGGTGGTGCGCGCCGATGACCGGGCCGCGTTCAGCGCCGGCAGCAGAATGCCAATGAGTACGGCGATAATGCCAATTACCACCAGAAGTTCGACGAGCGTGAACCCGCGCCTGCGAGCCATGACTTCTCCTTTGTTCACCCGAATCATCCACGCCAGCCAGCCCCGGGAGAGGCCTGCCCTGCAACGCGCCCGCGAGGAATCCATTACCCCGTCAGAGTGCACACGCCACCGTGGAAGGGCGGCACTCTCGGCAATGGCC
>JBGTHE010000720.1:0-2070 GCA_041746335.1 Lysobacterales bacterium
GTCAGCGTGCCGCTGCCCGTCTTGATAAGCGACCCATCTCCGCTCAACGCACCAGAATACGCTTGACTTGTGTTGTTCCCGCCAACGGAGACGGCCACCGCGCCGCCGGAGGTGTTCTGAAGCGACAAATTGCGACTACCAGTGAGGCCGCCGAGACTGGCAGACGAGATACCGTCAAAGAAGATGGTCCCGGTGTCGCTGCCATGAAGGTTGAGCGTGCTATTCGCGAGAGCGCCAGAATTCTTAAGGGACAATCCGCCCGCGGTCACCCGGGTTTCTCCGGCAAAGCTGTTGCTGCCGTTGAGAACAATCCAACCATTGATGAATACGCCGCCGGGGCCGGAGATCGAACCATTGACCTGCCCTGCGCGCAGAGGGCCGCCAATGCTGTCAAGCGTTGACGTGCGGGGCAATTGGATATCGCCGTTCCAATCGGTCCTTGCTGACGCATTGTCTTTCGGGCCATTGCCGAATCGCAACAGGGCTGAGTCAAGCACTAACTGCTGGCCAGGATTGCCGTATCCCAAGATCGAGTCATGCTGGACTGCGAGGTTTAGGACCGCGCCGAAGCCGACGCTATGCGTGCCGGTGAAAGGCAGCGCGGCTGGGTTGCTGACGATGTTGACCGTGCCTTGCGCTACGCTGATGCCGCCAGTGTGCGATTGATTGGATCCGCCGAGGTTCAAGGCGCCGGACCCAATCTTCTGGAACAGGCCGCTGCCGCTTATATTGCCGCTGATGGCGGAAGTGTTCGGATCGGACTGAAATTCTCCGCCGGCGGCGCCTATCGCGACCGGCCGGGTCAATGTGACAGGGGCGCCTGCCCACAATCGTCCGCCATTCAGGGTAAGGGTACCGGCGTTATTCCCAAGATTTGCGTTGCTATAAATCAGTAGCGTTCCGCTTTGCACTTTGACTCCGCCAAGAAAATCGTTGTCAACGTTTGACAGAATTTGGGTGCCGGAACCTATCTTTGTGATAGTACCCGGTCCAGTTAGCTTGCCGTCGTACGTCCAGCTTCCATTGTTATTACCGATGCGAAGATCAAGGAAATTGCCGTGATCATTTTGAAGTGCTAGCGGTTGATTGTTTCCGCCGTTGAGGCCTCCGAAAGTCGCTGTAGAGAATAATGGCGAGAAGCCGATCGTACCACTATCCGTCGAGGCAAGATGTATCGTGCTGAATTGGAGTGCGTTGATGTCGTCGACCGTGAGTCGTCCGGAAGCGATTCTGGTCGTGCCAGTGAATGTATTTGCTCTAGCGAGGCTGATGGAATCCTTCGTGATAAGGACTCCATTTCCGCCTATATTCCCTGACACCTGTCCGTACACGGCGGTTGGGCGTCCATTGGTAGTTACTTCGGCGTATCCATTGATCTGTAAATTGGATTCGAGGAACGTACGAGAGCCGCTGCCTGTCGGATTACGAAACTCGAAATGCGCGCGATTTGAATTGTCGCCGCCGTTGAGAGTGATCGTTTGCCCTGGATTGCCCGCGACAAAGAGCCCGTCGCCACCTAACTGAATCGCAATAGTGGCATTCGCAGCAACCGACAATTGACCGGCGCCTGTCAGAGCACCCGGTTGAAAGACAGTCAACCCGCTGTTCAGCGACATTCCTGCGAAGTGGGTGGTTCCGTTTAGCCGGAGCGCGCCGGTGCTACTCTTGATGATCGAGCCAGGACTGCCGTTCTGCGTTCCATTGGTCCAAAAGGCGTCGGCGACGACGTCGCCGTTGCCGATGATTGATAGTGTATGTCCTTCTAAATTGATCACGCGCGTGATGCGCAATGTTGAGCTCGCGTTGACAACATTCCAGTTTTGCGAACTGTCGAGCACAATCGCTGGATCGATGACTACCTCCGAGCCGGTGAATGAACCATTGACGCCGATTCCACCTTCAGCACCACCCCCAATGACTTGGATGAACTGGGGACCGACCTCAGCCAGTCGTATGTCTTGAGATGAATTGGCGAATCGTATCGAGTTCACGTTTTGACTGCTTACAAGATCAATCCGGTCCAGGTTCAACGCCCCGATCTGGCCGAATATCGCCCTCTCGGCGGGGCCC
>JBGTHE010000721.1:0-1641 GCA_041746335.1 Lysobacterales bacterium
TTGCGGCTGCGCTCTCCTGCGCGGCAGCAGATGCAGAATCTGCGACCGCTGCACTCTCCGGGGCCGCTTGTTCACCGCTGGACGCATCGGCAGAAGCTTCAGTGTTAGCGCTTGCCTGCATGGCCAGCGCATCGCTGCCCAGCTCGGCCGTGGGCGTTGGGGTGGCCCGATCCTGCAGCACTGCTGACATGGTATAGGTGCTCAGCGCCCCTAGCACATCGAGCCGCGCCACAAGCTGCCAACCCAAAATCAAAAACAGACAAACCAGCGCCGACGACACCAGCAGGCGGCGCGCCCTCCGCAAGGGGTAGCTGCGCACAACCCGCGGCAGATGCAGAACCGGCGCAAGCGCAGCACTCCCCGCGCCAGTCAACTGCGGACGTCCTTCTTCTCCTAGAGTGATGTCGTATGGCTGTACGTTCGAGCCCTTCTCGCCGGATTTGAAGGGAAGGCGCTGGGGAAGCATTTGCAGCGACCGTTGCAGCGGATTTTCGGGCGTTGGGGTGGGGGAGTAGGCGGGTGCATCTTTCTGTACCGGCCCTGGCAAAGCGGGCAGCGCAGCCGCCTCCCGATTCGGATTGTGCTGGCTATCCGTCAACGCTCGCCGTGCATGTGACGAGTCTTGCGCGGGTGTGGATTCCCACACGGTAAGCGCTTGGGTTTGGCGTCGCCTGGGGTGCTGTTGTTCTAAAAGTTGTGGTGCAGATCCTCCCTGGGATTGCGCCTGGGAGCTGGCCCTAGAGGCGTATGACCAGTCGATGCTTACCAGCGCCGACAGCATGGCCAGCCCCAGGCAGAAGAGCGACATCATGAGCCAAATATCCGCCGGCCACACTGGCGGGCGCACGACCACTTGCAGCGCCACAGCATCGGGCAGAGCCGCCACGCGCCGGGCCATGCCCGCATAGAAAATCGCCAGCGCCAGGAAGAAACTGACGACTACCCGCGGCAGATCCCAAAAGTACTCATTGCCGAGCGATTGCTGCGGGTCTTCTTTAATTGTATGATAGACGTAGAAAGCCAGATGGAGAATACCAACCAGGCTCACTATCCAAATTGTGCCGATGATTGCGTACAAGACGGCGTTAACCACGGTAAATTTGCACCTGTGCTATCCAATATACGATGCAGTCCAAATATGATGCAGTCCAACCTATTCTGCGCTGTTCAGGGTGAGAGAGTAAAGTCGAGGGAGAGCAATAGAGTTAAAAAGGCAACGCACCAAACCCGGAGAGTGTTCCACACCACCGCCCGCCCACACAGAATACAGGCAGCGAAAACGAAGCTTTCCCCCACAAATCTAACGCAGGGTCGAAGCGCGCACATTGTACTGTACGCCTTGAACTACTGCAAATATAGCATGAATCTACAATATTGAGAATTTGCTGTAGTACATCTCCGGGACAGCAAAGTCAAACGGTAGACGGTTTGCACGGACAACACTACGGCTCAACCGGATCTCATGTGGTTAACGTGGATCGGTAGACACCCCACCGCACCGCCATGAATGGCGGCGCTATCCACTGCGCCCGATTTGTGGGTTTAAGAAAATAATGCGATAGACCGGTCACCTAGGGTTGAAACCCCAGGCTAAAAGAAGAAGTACGCTGAAGCGCACTTAGTTCTCCCGGCAAGCTGCCT